>CABVAS010000079.1 GCA_902496375.1 uncultured Collinsella sp. | reverse complement strand
GCTCGAGGTTGGCCCAGGTGTTGGCACGCTCACGCTTGCGCTGCTGCAGGAGGCGGCGTGCGTCACGTCGATCGAGGCCGACCCCGAGCTCGAGCCGGTGCTCGACGCCCATGCCGCCGACTATGCCAACTTCCGCTTTATCATGGGCGACGCGCTCAAGGTGGGTCCGGAGCAGATTGAGCAGGCTGCGGGCGGTGAGCCGACGGTGTTTGTCGCGAACCTGCCCTATAACGTGGCGGCGACGATCATCCTGCAGTTCTTCCAGACGATGCCGGCGCTCAAGCGCGCCGTCGTCATGGTTCAAAAGGAGGTTGCCGATCGCATTGCCGCAGTGCCGGGCAACAAGACCTATGGCGGCTATACGGCAAAGCTCGGCCTGTATGCGCAGGTGACGGGTCGTTTTGAGGTGCCGCCGCGCTGCTTTATGCCGGCGCCGCATGTGGACTCGGCCGTCGTGCGTATCGACCGCGTTGGCGGCGTGGTGCCCGAGGGACTCGATCGCGAGTTTGTGGCTCGCGTGATTGATGCTGCATTTGCCCAGCGTCGCAAGACCATCCGAAATACCATGAGCGCCAACGGCTTTGCCAAGGACGTGCTCGATGTCGCCTTTGAGGCTTGCGGTATCGCACCCACCACGCGCGCCGAGACGCTTGATGTTGCCGACTTTGTCCGTCTGGCCCAGGAGCTAATCCATGATGCCTAATGCCGCACGCGTGACGTTTACCAAGAAAAAGAAGACGGTCGCCTGCCCCGTGCCCTTGGCACCGCTTGCCGACACGCATGCGCATCTGCTTTCGTTTTGGGGCAAAGAAGTGCCCGAGACGCTCGTGCGCGCCAAAGCCGCGGGTGTCGACCTGTTGGTGACGATGTTCGACCCCATCGCTGACAAACGCAGCGTGACGGACTATAGCGACTGGCTCGTGCGCGAAATTCTGCCGATGCAGGATATCCCGCAGATCAAGTATCTTGCCGGCGTGCATCCGTATGGCGCGCCGGACTATACCGACGACGTTCACACACAGGTCGTTGCCGCACTCGATGACCCCTTATGCGCCGGTATTGGCGAAATCGGCCTGGACTACCACATGGATTACGACGACGACATCGCGCCGGCGCCCCATAGCGTGCAGATTGACTGCATGGCGCGCCAGCTCGAGCTTGCCGTGTGCCGTAACGTGCCGGTGGAGCTACATCTGCGCCACGAGGACACGGACCAGGAGCGCACCTCGCACGTTGATGCGTACAACGTACTGCGCGAGGTGGGTGTGCCCCAGGCTGGTTGTGTGCTGCACTGTTTTGGCGAGGACCGCGCCACGATGGAGCGCTTTGTGGATTTGGGCTGCTATATCGCCTATGGCGGTGCGGCCACCTTTAAGCGCAACGACGATGTGCGCGAGGCATTTGCGGCAACCCCACTCGATCGAATTTTGTTCGAGACGGATTGCCCGTATATGGCTCCGGAGCCCATCCGCGGTCTTGAATGCGAGCCCGCAATGATCTCCATTACGGCAAACACGCTGGTCAACGACCGTGTCGATCGTACCGGCGAGGATGCTGAGGCAATCGCGCGAGCAGCTTGGGAAAATGCCTGCAAACTTTTTCAAAAATAGTTCTTGCGTTCGCGATGGCGCTCCGTTATTCTAATTCCTGCACGCGGGCGTGGCGGAATTGGCAGACGCGTACGGTTCAGGTCCGTATGGGGGCAACCCCATGAAGGTTCAAGTCCTTTCGCCCGCACCATTAAATGAAAGAGCTCCCAGCAATGGGAGCTTTTTTGTTATGGGCCCATCACAGGGACTTGAACCTGTAAAGGAGCGAGCGTAAAGAAAACGCGGAGCGTTTTTAGCGAGCTGGCGAGGACGCCGGCAGGCGGCCGAAGCCGGTGCGGATCCGCGAAGCGGATACGCGGACGTCCTTTCGCCCGCACCATTGAATGAAAGAGCTCCCAGCAATGGGAGCTTTTTTGTTATGTACGATCTCCTTGTGCGGGTATCCTAGTGCCAACGTGTGCCTATCAGAGGAGAGACCATGCTGTTGTCCGGTATCATCGCCGCCCTTACCAGCCTTTTGATTCCCATCATCATTTTGTTGTTACTGCTTCCCAACGCCTGCTATGTCGTTGAACAGCAGCATGCCGTGATCATCGAGCGTCTGGGCAAGTTTAACCGCATCGTCAACGCGGGCTTCCACATGAAGGTGCCCGTGATCGACCGCAAGGCCGCCACGGTGAGTCTGCGCACCATGAAAAACGGTTTTGGCATCGACGTTAAGACCCAGGACAACGTGACCATCGGCCTTGAGGTCTCTGCTCAGTACCACGTGAGCTATGACATGGGCGCCGGCCCGGCAGATTCGGGTATCTACAAGAGCTACTACATGCTGCAGGAGCCCGTCGACCAGATGCGTGACTTCATCACCGACGCCCTGCGCTCTTCGATTCCCGTCTACACACTCGACGAGGTCTTTGCCAAGAAGGATGACATCGCCAAGGATGTCAACGCTACCGTTTCCGAGCAGATGGCCGCCTACGGCTTCACCCTCGTGTCGACGCTCATCACCAAAATCGCACTGCCGACCGAGGTCGAGAACTCCATGAACGACATCAACGCCGCCCAGCGCAAGCGCGCTGCGGCACAGGAGCTCGCCGAGGCCGACCGCATCAAGCGCGTCACCGAGGCGACCGCCGAGGCCGAGGCTATGGAAAAGGCGGGCGAGGGCATCGCCAACCAGCGCAAGGCCATCGCACTGGGTATCAAAGATTCGCTCGAGATCATCCAGGAGACGGGTGTCGGCAATGACGAGGCCAACCAACTGTTCATGTTTACGCAGTGGTCCGAGATGATGACGGAGTTTGCTCGCACGGGTAAAACCTCGACGGTCGTGCTGCCGAGCGACTTCTCGCAGTCGGCCTCTATGTTCGAGCAGATGCTGACCGCCGGCAAAGTTCAAAACGATTCGAAGGAGTAGACGCGCGTGAAATACACCGTCGTTTGCGTCGGTAAGCTCAAGGAGCGCTTTTGGAAGGACGCGTGCGCTGAGTACACCAAGCGCCTAGGCGCCTATGCCAAGGTGGATATCCGCGAGGTGGCCGATATCGACCCGGCTAAGGCGGGCGGCGTGGATGCCGCGCGCGACAAGGAGGGGGCGGCAATTCTTGCTGCATTGCCGTCTCGAGCGCATGTGATCCTGCTGGCTATCGAGGGCAAGGAGCGTTCGAGTGAGGAGCTCTCGGCGAGGCTCGACGATCTTATGCTGCGAGGCAGCAGCGACATCGCCTTTGTGATTGGCGGTTCGGACGGCGTGAGCGATGAGGTGCGCGCCCGCGCCGACGAGATGCTCAGCTTTGGACGCATTACCTTGCCGCATAACTTGGCGCGCGTGGTGCTGCTGGAGCAAATCTACCGCGCCTGCAAGATCAGCCGTGGCGAGCCGTATCACAAATAGGTCGGCAATACGAAACAATGGCGTGGGACAATAGCTTTCGTTTTGAAGAGCGTGTCTGAGAGGACTATGAGATATGAAGATTGGATTTGTCGGTTTTGGCAATATGGCGAGCGCTATGGCCGATGGCTGGATCGCTGCCGGTGTAGCTGCGAGCGACATGTGCGCCTGCGCGGGTCGCTACGACGCACTGGTTGAGCGCTGCGAGGCGCGCGGCATGGTCGCCTGCCACGATGCCGCCGAGGTTGTCGCCGCATCCGATATCGTGGTCGCTGCGGTCAAACCGTACATGATCGAGAAGGTATTCGCCCCGCTCAAGGATGCTCTTGCCAAAAAGGTCGTTCTGTCGGTTGCCTGGACCTGGGACAGTGCCAAGTGGGAGCAGGTCCTGCCGGGCGTCGCGCATATCTCGACGGTGCCCAACACACCGGTTTCGGTGGGCGAGGGCGTCATCGCTTGCGAGAAGGCTTCCACGCTTAGTGATGAGCAGAGCGCCGTGGTGCTTGATCTGCTTGGCAAACTCGGTGCGGTGGTCGAGCTCGATACGAGCCTGCTGTTTGTGGGCGGCACGGTGGGTGGTTGCGCTCCGGCATTTGTCGCCATGGCAATCGAGGCCCTGGGCGATGCGGCGGTCAAGCACGGTATCCCGCGTGCCGATGCCTATCGCATTGTGAGCCAGATGGTGCTAGGTACGGCAAAGCTGCAGCTTGCAACTGGCCAGCATCCTGCGGCGATGAAGGATGCCGTATGCTCGCCCGGTGGTGCCACCATCAAGGGCGTCGTTGCGCTCGAGGACGCTGGCATGCGCAGCGCCCTGGTCAAGGCAATCGACGCAACTCTCCAGTAAAACCGACCAAAAAAAGGACGGGTTTATTTTTGGCAGGTATTTTCTGCGGTTTTGTCCTTTTAGCGAAAAGCGCCCCGCAACTGGCTCAATTCCAGTTGCGGGGCGCTTGCGTTTGCCCAGATAAAACAGACCAAAATAAACCTGTCCCTTTTTGGCAGGTTAGTCCCAGAAGCTGTCTTCCTCATCCTCGGACTTGGGTCCGCGGTCGACGTACATCTTATGGGTACGCTTCTCCATTACAAAGGCAAGAATCGCAAATAACAGGATGCCGCCGGCGAAAAGGATGGCAAAACCGGTGCGGGTGCCAAACAAAAAGGAAAAAACTGCGTCCATTGGGTGCCTTCTTGCGTAGTTGAGTTGGGTCGTAAACGCTCATAAGTATATACTTGCCCATACATGTACAAGGTTGCAACCTAAATGGAATGTATATCGCCGGAGGATCTAATGCTTGATATCAAGTTTGTTCGCGAGAACCCCGATGCCATCGATGTCGCCATGGCTAACCGCCAGACGTCTTGGGATCGCGAGAAGTTCTTTGAGCTCGACGACGAGCGCCGTGCCGTCATCACCGAGGTCGAGGAGCTCCAGGCTACGCGCAACGCCGAGTCCAAGAAGATCGGCGCCCTGATGAAGGAGGGCAAGAAGGACGAGGCCGAGGCCGCCAAGGAGGCCGTGCGCGCCGTCAACGAGAAGATTGACGGTCTGGCCGAGCGCCGTACTGCTCTCGAGCAGGAGCAGTACGACTTCATGGCTCACCTGCCCAACATTCCTTGCGAGGCCACGCCGTACGGCAAGGACGAGGACGAGAATATTGAGCGCCGTCGTTGGGGCACCCCGCGCGAGTTCGACTTCGACTTTAAGCCGCATTGGGATCTGGGCACCGATCTGGACATCCTCGACTTCGAGCGCGGCAACAAGCTCTCCGGCAGCCGTTTTACCGTTCTCGGTGGCGCCGGCGCCCGCCTGGAGCGCGCCCTCATCAACTTCTTCCTCGATACGCACACCAGCCGTGGTTTTAAGGAGTGGTGGCCGCCCATCGTCGTCAAGCGTCAGACCATGTTTGGCACGGGTCAGCTGCCCAAGTTCGAGGACGACGCCTACCACGTCTCGGGCGACAACTTCCTGATCCCCACCGCCGAGGTCGTGCTCACCAACCTGCACGCCGGCGAGGTCCTCGACGCCGACACCCTGCCGCGCCGCTACACCGCCTTCACCCCCTGCTTCCGCGAGGAGGCCGGTTCCGCCGGTCGCGACACCCGCGGCATCATCCGTCAGCACGAGTTCGACAAGGTCGAGATGGTCAAGTTCGCTAAGCCGGAGGAGTCCGACGAGGAGCTCGAGAGCATGACCGCCGAGGCCGAGTACCTGCTGCAGCAGCTGGGCCTTCCGTATCGCGTGATTAGCCTGTGCACCGGCGACTTGGGCTTCTCTGCCCGTCAGACCTACGACGTCGAGGTCTGGCTGCCGAGCTACAACGCCTACAAGGAGATCAGCTCCTGCTCCAACTGCGGCGACTTCCAGGCCCGCCGCGCCAACATCAAGTACCGCGACCCCGAGAACTTCAAGGGTTCGCGCTACCTGCACACGCTCAACGGTTCCGGCCTGCCGGCCGGCCGCACCATGGCCGCCATTCTGGAGAACTACCAGAACGCCGACGGCACCATCACGATTCCCGAGGTCCTGCGTCCTTACATGGGTGGTCTCGAGAAGATCGAGCCGGTCGCGTAAGTTGGCTGCATAGGGGATATGCAAGGGCGCTCCTTCGGGGGCGCCCTATTTCGTGCGCAGGTCCATACCATGCCGTGCGGACAGCTCAATAGAAAACACACGAACAACTGTTCTGTATACAGCCATCTACCTGCTATGCTTTTGCTAAATAAGAGCGAGAGAAAGGGGACGCGATGGAGCTGTTTGATGATCGGGTGGTTTTGTTTGAGAGCGACGAGGGCGGGGGGTACCTGCTTGTAACGTGTGAGCCGTCTGGCATGGGCGGCCTGGTGGTTCGGCAGACGAGTGAGGGTCCGTTGACACAATGGTGCTTTGAGGAGTCGCCGCATGTGGTCGAGACCTTTGTGACGCACGAGGGGCTTGTGGCGCTGGAGCACTTCTATGGAGTTGGGACTTCCAACCAGGTCGCGCGCATGCTGAGCATCTCGTTTGCCGATTATGATTGTGCCCAGCGGGTGAGATCGCTCCTGAGGGAACTTGATGCCAAGTTTGACGTGATCGAAAAGCCAATCGATCGTACGGGGAACAGCGGTATATGCGGAGCAGCATGACAAAACTGCGTTCCACAAAAAAGTTTGAGATTGTGCTTGACTCCAATAAGCTAAAGTGGTTTTATATGTCTTGCGCTGCGGCGTTACCTCAGCTGGATAGAGGGTCTGACTACGAATCAGAACGTCATAGGTTCGAATCCTATACGCCGCACCAATCGAACTTGAAGCCTCCGGCAACGGGGGCTTTTCTTTTACGCCGGCACCGCATGGATTCGAACCTCGGTCGAGGCGCGGGCGTCAAAAAAACGCGGAGCGTTTTCAGCCCGCGGGCGAGTCCGCCGGCAGGCGGGCGAAGCCGGTGCGGATCCGCGAAGCGGATGCGCGGAATCCTATACGCCGCACCAATTGAAATTGAAAGCCTCCGGCAACGGGGGCTTTTATTTTATGGCGGTATCCCATGGATCCGAATCTCGGTCGAGGCGCGGGCGTCTCAATCATCACTTCGTAAAATTTTTCCAAATTGTCGCTTGACCCATCGAGGGGTCACGTGCATAATAATCCGTGCGTTGCGGCGTTACCTCAGCTGGATAGAGGGTCTGACTACGAATCAGAACGTCATAGGTTCGAATCCTATACGCCGCACCA
>CABVAS010000078.1 GCA_902496375.1 uncultured Collinsella sp. | reverse complement strand
CAGCGCGCGCCAAGTGGACCACGGCTACTTTTTGGCGTCGATCGCCAAGGGCCTGACCCCCGAGATCGCGGCGGATTCTATCTACGGCTATCTGGAGCACAAGCGCGGCATCAAAGTGATGGCGAGCCGCCGTACGGTGAGTGTCGAGCTCGCCAACGATGAGGACTGCAGCTACTTGGACCTTGGCAAGTACAACTGTGTCGCCGTCATGGAGAGCCAGTCGTACACTTCGGACGGCATCTTGTTCGAGGTCACGCATGCCCGCACGCATCCCGAGATCTTCCACTACCGTGTCAACTCCAAGCGATAGCCGGCTAGCTCGCAGCCTGACGAGACTCATGCCCTCAAAGAGAAAACGCCCGGTCAAACCGACGATGCATCGGCTTGACCGGGCGTTTTCTCTGCATTCGATAATAAATAATTGTTTATACAAAACTTGTCAAGTATCAAGCTGAAATTACCGTTCACCGAAGTTTTTCTACCGCTCTAGTAATACTTGTTCAAACAACTAGCCAAATAGCGTATTGTACAAGTCAGCAAAAGGGGCAAAGTCCCCGAGCCAATCTCCGAAGGCGGCGGCAAAGGGTGCCGCCACGGTGTGAAAGGGTGGATTGTAATGAAGAACGAAATGAGCAGAAGGCAGTTCCTGGGCTTTGCTGGTTCCGCGGCTGCGGTTCTTGGCCTGGGCCTCGTGGGCTGCGGTGGTTCTGCCGGCTCTGGCTCCTCTGCTTCTGGTGACGCTGCCGAGGTCTACTTCCTCCAGTTCAAGCCCGAGGTCGACAAGGAGTGGAAGGAGATCGCCAAGGCGTACAAGAAGGAGAAGGGCGTCGAGGTCAAGATCGTGACCGCCGCCTCCAACACCTACGAGGAGAAGCTCAAGTCCGAGATGTCCAAGAGCTCCGCTCCGACGCTGTTCCAGGTCAACGGCCCCACCGGTCTTAAGAACTGGAAGGACTACTGCGCCGATCTTTCCGACACCAAGCTCCGCGGCGAGCTCATCGACGACTCCCTGGCGCTGCAGTCCGACGGCAAGGATCTGGGTATCGACTGGGTTCAGGAGAGCTACGGCATCATCTACAACAAGGAGCTCCTCGAGAAGGCCGGCTACAAGGCCGAGGACATCAACTCCTTCGACAAGCTGAAGGCTTGCGCCGATGACATCCAGGCCCGCAAGGACGAGCTCGGCGTTGACGGTGCCTTCACTTCCGCCGGCATGGATGACTCCTCCAGCTGGCGCTACACCACCCACCTCGCCAACCTCCCGCTCTACTACGAGTTCGAGAAGGAGCACAACCAGGAGGACGACGAGATCAAGGGCGAGTATCTCGACAACTTTAAGCAGATCTTCGACCTGTACATCACCGACTCCACCTGCGATCCTTCGCAGCTCGCCTCCAAGACCGGTGATGACGCCACCAACGAGTTCGCAACCGGCAAGGCCGTCTTCTACCAGAACGGCTCTTGGGCCTACGCCGACCTCACCAAGGCCGGTATGACCGACGACCAGCTCGGCATGCTGCCGATCTACATCGGCGTCGACGGCGAGGAGAACCAGGGCCTGTGCTCCGGCGGCGAGAACTACTGGTGCGTCAGCTCCCAGGCTTCCGAGGATGCCCAGAAGGCCACCGAGGACTTCATGTATTGGTGCGTCACTTCTGACACCGCCACCAGCATCATCGCTGACAAGATGGGTCTGACCGCCCCGTTCAAGAGCGCTAAGGAGACCACCAACGTCTTCTCGCAGCAGGCCGTTGCTATGGCCAAGGACGGCAAGAAGACCGTTGCTTGGGACTTCGTTTACATCCCCTCTGAGGAGTGGAAGAAGAACCTCAAGCAGGCTCTCATCGCTTATGCTGCCGACAACACCAAGTGGGACGGCGTCAAGAACGCCTTCGTCGATGGCTGGAAGACCGAGAAGGCTGCTTCCGAGTAAGCAGTTGCTGCCCAAGCTATCTGATTAGCGACAGGGGGCGGGCAGACGTAGGTTTGCCCGCCCCCTGCATATTGAAAGGACCCTTCTATGGGCAAAGCACTCAAGCGCTGGTGGCCGCTCTTTATGCTGCCCACGTGCCTGGCGTTTATGATCGGGTTCGTGATTCCCTTTATCCAGGGTTTCTATCTCTCGTTCTGCCAGTTTATTACCATCAATAACGCGCACTTTGTCGGTATCGAGAACTACGTGCGCGCACTGACCGACCCGCAGTTCTCCATGTCGTTCTTCTTTACCGTGGCGTTTGCCTTCCTGTCGACGGTGCTCATCAACGTGATCGCGCTGGCCATTGCGCAGGCGCTCACTCGCAAGGCGCTCAAGGGCACCAACATCTTCCGTACGATTTTCTTTATGCCTAACCTGATTGGCGGCATTGTACTGGGTTACATTTGGCAGATTCTGATCAACTGCCTGCTCTCCAACGTGGGTGCCCAGCTTATCGCCCTCAACTCCGCCGCTGGCTTCTGGGGCCTTATCATCCTGACCCTGTGGCAACAGGTCGGCTACATGATGATCATCTACATCGCCGGTCTGCAGTCCATTCCGTCTGATTACATCGAGGCCGCCAAGGTCGACGGCGCTACGGCATGGCAGACGTTTTGGAAGGTTAAGATCCCCAACCTGATGCCGACCATCACCATCTGCCTGTTCCTGTCCATCACCAACGGCTTTAAGCTGTTCGACCAGAACCTCGCCCTTACCGGTGGTGCCCCGGCGCACTCCACCGAGATGCTCGCCCTGAACATCTACAACACGTTCTATTCGCGTGCTGGCATCGCATGGCAGGGCATCGGTCAGGCCAAGGCAGTTATCTTCTGCATCCTGGTTGTCGCTATTTCTATGATCCAGCTTAAGGCCACGAGGTCCAAGGAGGTGCAGCAGTAATGAAACGCGATAAGGCTATTAACCGCGCGCTCTCGATCTTCTTTACGATTCTGTCGCTCGCGTGGATCTACCCTGTGTTCATGATTGCGCTCAATTCCTTTAAGAAGGGGACCGCAATCAGCACCACCACGGCGTTCGATCTGCTCACGCCCGAGACGTTCAACGGCCTCGCAAACTACGTGCACGCTCTTAACGAGCAGGGCTTTGCCTCGGCGTTTATGTACTCGCTCATCATCACAGTCACGTCGGTCGTGCTGATTCTGGTGTGCTGCTCCATGTGCGCTTGGTACGTGGTTCGTGTCAACAACAAGATCTCGAACTTCTTCTATTACCTGTTCGTGTTCTCGATGGTCGTACCGTTCCAGATGCTCATGTTCACGCTGTCCAATTTGGCGGACCGCATCGGCTTCAACACGCCGTTCAACATCTGCTTTATCTACCTCGGCTTTGGCGCGGGCCTGGCGGTCTTTATGTTCGCCGGTTTTGTAAAGAACATCCCGCTCGAGATCGAGGAGGCGGCCATGATTGATGGCTGCAACCCGGTCCAGGTGTTCTTTAAGATCGTCCTTCCCATCATGAAGCCCACCTATCTTTCGGTCGGCATCCTCGAGACCATGTGGGTCTGGAACGACTATCTGCTGCCCTACCTTACGCTCGACTCCACCAAGTACAAGACCATTCCTATCTTGATCCAGTACTTCCGCGGCGGCTACGGCCACGTCGAGCTCGGCCCCATGATGGCCTGCATCATGATGGTCGTTATCCCCATCGTTATCATGTACATCCTCTGCCAGAAGTACATCATCGACGGCGTGGTGGCAGGTGCCGTCAAGGGCTGATGCCGTAACTGTTTTGCAAGTTTCTGCGGCGCCCCTCAGCGCGGCGCCGCATATCGAAAGGTAAAGACATGGCCGAGATCGTTCTCAAACATGTTCAGAAGGTGTATCCCAACACCGAGTCCAAAAAGAAGGGCTTCTTTGGCAAAAAGAAGAAGACCGAGGAGAAGAAGCACAACCTCAAGGCTACCGAGGACGGTGTGCTCGCTGTAGAGGACTTCAACCTCACCGTTCACGATCAGGAGTTCGTCGTCCTCGTTGGCCCCTCTGGCTGCGGTAAGTCCACGACGATGCGCATGGTCGCCGGCCTGGAGGACATCACTTCGGGCGATGTGCTCATCGACGGCAAGCGCGTCAACGACGTGGCGCCCAAGGACCGCGACATCGCCATGGTGTTCCAGAGCTATGCTCTGTACCCCAATATGACGGTGTACGAGAACATGGCGTTTACGCTCGAGCTCAAGAAGGTCCCCAAGGACGAGATCGACCGCAAAGTTCGCTCTGCTGCCGAGATTCTGGGCATTACCGAGTACCTCGACCGTAAGCCCAAGGCGCTTTCGGGCGGCCAGCGCCAGCGTGTCGCTATCGGCCGCGCCATCGTGCGTGACCCCAAGGTCTTCCTGATGGACGAGCCACTGTCCAACCTGGACGCCAAGCTTCGTAACCAGATGCGTGCCGAGCTCATTAAGCTGCGCCACGAGATCAAGGGCACGTTCATTTATGTTACTCACGACCAGACCGAGGCTATGACCCTCGGTGACCGTATCGTGGTCATGAAGGACGGCGTCGTCCAGCAGATCGCCACCCCGCAGGAGGTCTTCAACCATCCCGCGAACATCTTCGTCGCCGGCTTTATCGGCGTGCCGCAGATGAACTTCTTCGATGCCCAGCTGGTGCGCTCGGGCAACGGCTTTACCGTCAAGACCGAGGATATGAACGTGGCGCTCGCCCCCGAGACTTGCGCTCAGCTTGCCCTCAACTGGGACGGCGGCGACGTGAAGGAGATTACGGCCGGCGTGCGTCCCGAGCAGATCCTGCTTGCCGACAAGGACGAGGAGGGTGCGCTCCAGGGCACCGTCGAGGTGACCGAGCTCATGGGCTCGACCGAGCATGTCCACGTGACCGCTCCCGACGGCCAGTTTGTTCTGATTATCCCCGTCGTCGACCTCGAGGCCAAGGGCGCGCTCAAGGCTGGCGACACCATCTGGTTCAAGTTCGAGAAGAACGCGACCCATCTCTTCGATAAGGTATCTGGCAAGAACCTTATCTAGGCCCGGTGCATCCAGGCCCTCCCTTTGGGCGACTGCGGTATTGCCATCCTTTTGCCGCGGTCACATATAAGGCTCCCCTCCCGTCCACTGGGCGAGAGGGGAGCCTTTCTTTGTGTTGGGGCTTTCCGTCTGTCAGTTTGTCTTGATCTGTAACAGGTAGGGCCGATTTCGGACGTTAGATGTTACAGATCGAGACGGTTCCGCTGTGCCAACCATTTCATCTAAATCTGTAACACCGAAGGCGAATTTCACCTGCTAGATGTTACAGATTGAGATAAACCCAAGGGGAGGGGCCGGTATGTCTCAATCTGTAACAGCTGGGACCGTTTTGGTTGAGTAGTTGTTATGGATCGAGATTGTTTGGCCGAGTCGGATCACAGGGTAACGTGCGGGCACAAAAAACGGAGCCGCGTTGCCGTGGCTCCGTTTTCAAGAGGATGGGCGATGAAACCGAATTAGCTCAGGTGCCAGATCTCGTCGTTGTACTGGGAGATCGTACGGTCGGACGAGAAGGTGCCGGCGTTGGCGATATTGATGAGCGCCTTGCGCATCCAGGCGTCCTGGTCCTCGTAGTCGGCCAGCACGCGCTCCTTGGTCTGGATGTACTCCTCAATGTCGAGCAGGGCCATAAACCAGTCCTTGCCCTTAATGTCGTCGTGCAGGCGCTGCAGGCGCTCGGCGTTGCCGGTTGCCATAAAGGCCGGGTTGGTGATGAAGTCCACCAGCAGTTTAATTCCGGGCTTGCGGTAGAGCGCACCGGCGTTGTAGGTGCCGTCGGCGTAGAGCTGCTCGACCTGTTTGGACGAGGCACCAAAGGTGTAGATGTTCTCGTCGCCCACGAGCTCGGCAATCTCCACGTTGGCACCGTCGAGCGTGCACAGGGTTAGGGCGCCGTTGAGCATGAACTTCATGTTGGAGGTGCCGCTCGCCTCCTTGGAGGCCAGGCTGATCTGCTCGGAGATGTCGGCGGCGGGGATCACGCGCTCGGCGGCGGTGACGTTGTAGTTCTCGATCATGACAACCTGCAGGTAGGGAGCCACGTCGGGGTCGTTTGCAATCCACTGCGACAGCGTCAAGATCAGATGGATGATGTCCTGCGCGATAGTGTAGGCAGGGGCCGCCTTGCCGCCAAAGATGATGGTGACGGGGTGCTTAGGCTTATTGCCGTTCTTGATGTCGAGATACTTCCAGATTATGTAGAGCGCGAGCATCTGCTGGCGCTTGTACTCGTGGATACGCTTGACCTGAACATCGATGATGGCGTTGGATGGGATCGTCACGCCCTGTTCGAGCGCCATGAACTGGCGCATGATGGCCTTGGCCTCGGTCTTGGTGGCGGCCAGGCGCTCAAGAACATTCTTGTCGTCGGCGAACTTGGCGAGTTTGCTCAGATCGCCGGTGCTGCGCCAGTCGGTGCCGATCACATCGTCGAGCAGGCTGGCGAGCGCGGGGTTGGCCCCATGGATCCAGCGGCGGAAGGTGATGCCGTTGGTCTTGTTGGAGAACTTCTCGGGATAGATCTCGTAGAACGGATGAAGCTCGGTGTCCTCCAGAATCTTGGTGTGGAGGGCGGCTACACCGTTGATGGAGAAGCCAAAGTGGATGTCCATGTGGGCCATGTGGACGGTGTCGTGCTCGTCAATGATGGCGACGCGCGGGTCATCGTGCTCGGCTTTCGCGATCTCATCGAGCTTGACGATAATGTCGGCGATGGCAGGGGAGACCTTCTGCAGGCTGACGAGCGGCCACTTCTCGAGCGCCTCGGCAAGAATCGTGTGGTTAGTGTAGGCGACCATGGAGCGTACGATGGTCACGGCCTCGTCAAACTCGATGCCATGCTCGGTGGTGAGCAAGCGAATGAGCTCGGGGATGACCATGGTGGGGTGCGTGTCGTTAATCTGGACCACGGCGTAGTCGGCCAGATCGTGCAGGTTGCTGCCGCGCTCGATGGCCTCGTCGATCAGGAGCTGGGCGGCGTTGCTCACCATGAAGTATTCCTGGTAGATGCGAAGCAGGCGGCCCTGCTCGTCGGAATCGTCGGGGTAGAGGAACAAGGTGAGGTTCTTGGCGATCTCTGTCTTGTCGAAGTCGATGGAGCTGCCGGGGACCAGGCCGTCGTCGACGCTCGCCAGGTCGAACAGGCGCAGACGGTTCTTGGTGGGCTGGCCGTAACCGGGCACGTCGATGTTGACGAGCTTGGAGGTGACGGCAAAATCGCCAAACTCGACGG
>CABVAS010000077.1 GCA_902496375.1 uncultured Collinsella sp. | reverse complement strand
ATTCCCGGCATGCCCCGCGCAGGCAGGCCACGCTGAACGACGGGTCCGCGGCCCGGCAGGACGAATGACGCGCTTCGGCACAGGCCATGCCGAAACGCGTCACGCAAGCAAAGGAAGGAAGCCAACATCACATGAGCATCATCGCAGCACGCATCGACAACCGCCTGCTACACGGCATAGTGGCAACCCAGTGGGTACCCGAGTTCCGTCCGCAGCGTCTCATGGTCATCGATGACATCGTCGCCAACGACCCGACCAAGAAGGCCGCCATGCGGATGGCAAAGCCCTCGGGAGTCGCCCTCTCCATTATCAACAAGGAGACGGCTCTCACGAACTATCGGGCGGGCAAGTACGACGACCACACGGTCTTCATCGTGGCGCGAGACCCCCAGACCATCCTCGACGTCATACAGACGGGCCAGGTTGTTCCCACACTCGTGGTCGGAGGCACAGTCTTTCCCGAAGAGGGGTCAGACGCCGTCCAGGTGAGCAGTCGCGCCTACGTCACCAAAGACGAGCTGCCCGCATATCGAGCGATTGCTGGCACCGGCTGCGACATCACCGTTCGCTATGTGCCGGCCGACAAGCCCGTAGAGCTCTCCAGCATCATCACGCTTTAGCAAGGGAGTGAACTTATGACACCATCCATCATCCAGATAGCCGTCGTTACACTCATCGCCTTCATCTACGGAGCCGAGAAGAACGCGGGACAAATTCTCACGAACATGTCCGTCACGCCAGCATGGTTCGTCGGACTTGCGCTCGGCGACCCCGTAACCGGCCTCGCCGTCGGCGCCATCGTCCAACTCATGAGCCTGGGCGTGGCGGCCATGGGAGGAGCCTCCGTCCCCGACTATCCCACTGCCGCCATCATTGGCGCCGTCGTTGCCATCACCTCGGGTCAGGAGGCGAGCGTCGGCGTTGCCGCCGGAATCGCAGTCGGAATGCTCGGCCTTCAGCTCGACGTCATCGCCAAGACGGCAAACGGCTTCCTCGGGCGTACCTCGCAGCGCTTTGCCGAAGAGGGTAAGTACTCGCAGATGAAGAGCGTACTTTTCCTCGGTCCGGTCTTCTATGGCCTTACGGCGGCCATCCCCACGTTTGCCGTACTGCTCTTTGGCGCCGATGCCGTCAACGCTTTCCTCTCCGTCATGCCCTCCTGGTTCACGACCGGCCTCTCCATCGCCGCCGGTATCCTCCCCGTCGTCGGCCTTGCGATGCTTCTGTCCTTCATGCCAATGAAGAAATTCATCGCCTACGCCATCGTTGGCTTCGTTCTGGCCGCCTACCTGCAGATAAGCATTCTCCCCATTGCCCTGCTCGGTGCCGCCGCGGCCATCGAGTACTACAAGTCGCACAGCAATCCGTCCGTAAACGCCCTCGACGCTGGAGGTCTGGAAGATGAGTAACGAAGTTAACGCCACCAAGGCAAACGAAGCGCCAACCCGCCTGGCAGACGGAACGTACCAGCCAGTCCTCACCGTTTCCGATCTCGACCGTTGCGGCCGCCGCTGGATGCTCGGCGCGTCCATCTATAACTATGAGTCCCAGTGTGCCCCGGCGGTCATGTTCGCAACCGAACCCGCCCTGCGCAAGATCTATGCAGGAGACGAGGAGGGCTACCGCAGGTCACTTCTGAGCACCTATCGCTATTACAATGCGACTCCCCAGGTAAGCGGACTGCTCCTCGGCGCCGGCCTAGCCTTGGAGGACAAGGGGCACAATGACGCCATCGACGCGGTCCAAGACCTTAAGATTGGCCTCATGGGCTCCCTCTCAGGAGTCGGCGATACGATCTTCGCCATCCTCATTCCCACCATCTTCGGCTCCATCGCCGCCTACATGGGACAGGCGGGAAACCCCGTCGGCGTGCTTCTCTGGCTCGCCGTCGCCATCGCCATCTTCGTATGGAAGCTCTTTGACTGGCGCATAGGCTATAAGTTCGGCGACAAGCTCTTCACGACCCTTGCCGAGAAGATGTCCGTTTTCACCGAGTCGACGTCGGCACTTGGCATGATGGTCGTCGGTGCGCTCATCCCCACCGTCATCAAGGTCTCGTGTGGTCTCACGTTCACCATGGGTGACGTCACGCTCGACGTCCAGACGGGCATCCTCGACCAAATCATGGTCGGCATGCTGCCCGTAATAGCCACAGCCATCGTCTACGCCCTCGTCAAGCGCAAGGTCAGCATCAACAAGATTGTCCTCGGCATCCTCATCATCTCGTGGGTGTGCGCGGCTTTCGGCATTCTTGCTGCCTAGCCTAGGGCTAGACCAACCCACAAAGGACGCATTATGAGGCACATCATCATTGCATCGCACTACGGCCTGGCAGCCGGACTCGGAGACACGCTCAAGGCCATCATAGGACCGGGGCACGACATCAGGGTTGTCTGCGCGTTTACAGACGAAACCCCGCTCGAGGAGAAGCTCGCCAGCGCATTCGAGGGCATCGCCGAAGATGACGAGACCCTCGTTCTCACCGACATCCTTCAGGGCAGCGTAAACCAGCTCGTAGCCTGCTCGGCTCCGCGAGGCGCGTTCATAGTGACCGGCGTAAACCTTCCCGTGGCCCTCGAGCTCTCGCTCCACGCCGGACAGCTTACTCCCGATGTGGTGAGGCATGTCGTCACCCAAGCCAAAGAGCAGCTCGTCTACCTCGGAGATCTTACTCCGGACGTTGACGAAGAAGACGAATAGGAAAGACGCGACAGTAAGGAGGACGAGACATGCGCAAAGTCCCGACCAATAACCAGCACCTGTTCTACCAACCGAAGGACGTGTGGGTGGGAGACGTCATGCCCTTCGGCAAGGACGGCACGTTCTATCTATACCACCAGCGTGACACGCGCGACCCCGCTCCGCTTGCCGAAGGACAGCCCTTTGGGTGGTCGCTCGCGACCACCCAGGACTTCGTGACGTACCAGGAACACGGAACGGCGATCCCCCACGGCGGAGAAGACGACCAAGACCAGTTCATCTACGCCGGAACCGTTTACGAGGCAAAAGGGGAGGTACGCGCTTTCTATACCGGGTTCAACCGCAACTACCTGCGAGAAGGCAAAACGTCCCAGGTGCTCATGCAGGCGAAGGCCTGCTCGGATGATTATGCGACGTGGAAAAAGACGGGCGTTGCAGTAGAGCTCACGCCTCAGCCAGGATACGATGGGCGCAACTGGCGCGACCCTTTCGTAATATGGGATGACGACCGGAAGGAATACCTCCTCGTACTGGGCACGCGTAAGGGAGACGACCCCTCCAAAACCCTCCAAACTGGCAGGCTCGTTCACTTTACGTCGAAGGACCTCGAGCACTGGCAGTTCAAGGGCGACTTCTGGGCCCCCGGCCTCTACACCATGTTCGAAATGCCAGACATTTTTAAAATTGGCGATTGGTGGTACCTGGTCTACTCTGAGTACAGCGACGAGAACAAGATCGTCTACCGCATGAGCCGCGATCTCTACGGTCCGTGGGAGAAGCCGAGAGATGACGCCTTCGACGGGAGGGCGTATTACGCCGGACGGACCGCCTTCGACGGATCGCGCAGGATTCTGTCCGGCTGGGTCCCCACGCGCGAGAACGACGATGACCGGGCCAACTGGCTTTGGGGTGGCTCGTTTATGCCCCATGAGGTGTACCAGCGCCCCAATGGCACCCTCGGCGTTCGCCCTCCCCAAAGCATAAAGGATGCGTTCGAGTGCCCTGATGCCGTCCCGGATATCGAGCTTCGCGGAGACCACGAACGAACGGAGTGCGTAATCACCGAAAACGCAGGCGAGATCTTCTGCTTCGAGGCAGACGTGACGTTCAGGGACGCTTGCGACTTCTCAATTCGAGCCTACAAGAATCTCGAGACCGACGAGTCGTACGAATACCGCTTCGACCTCGACGCGAATCGGCTCTCGTTCGACAAGAGCCCCTGTTACAAGTGGTTCCGCGTAATGGATAAGGGGCTTTGGAGGCCAGTCTGGCTCGAGTCCGGGCGTTCTTACCACCTGCAGCTCATCGTTGACGACAACATCCTCGTCCTCTACCTCGACGGTACCGCACTCACGACACGCGTCTGCGAGAAGTTCGGCCACTCGCTTGCTGTTACGGTAACGAATGGCGAACTCAAACTGTCCAACATAGCCTTGGCGAAGGGGCTGCGCGAACAGGAAAAGTAAGCCAGTGAACCTCGTCGCCACAGCGACTCCCCCAGCAAAACACGCGAACAACGGGTCCGGCCGCATTCCGGCGACCGGACTCGTCCTGTGCCCTGATGGCACATGGCCCCGGGCTGCCGACAGCGAGGCGGCCTTAGGGGCCTCGCCTACAGATTCCTGAGTGCGTCGACGAGGGAGACCTTGCCCGCGGTGACCTCGTCGGCCTGCTTGATGACCTTTGCGGGCACGACGGCCACCACAGCGCCGGCGGCAGAGCCGATTCGAGCGATGTGGTCAGAGATGGAGCGAACGGCGAGCCGCTTGCCGACAGGGAGGCAGTCAAAGGTGGCAAAGCGCACTCCTACGGTTGGGATACGCCCGTGAGGCGCTCGGCGGACAGCGCTGTTGCCGCTCGCTGTGTCGAGCGCAGGTGTCGAGAAGTTGCCATATGTCACTACAGATGTATCATGGAGTGCCGAAGTTCACGTGCCCGTGACAAAACGCGGGCGCCAACCCGTCCCGAGCACCACCCCGCCCGTAAGGTGTGGGACGAAAGGAGGACCAGCCGCAAGAACATCCCCGAGACACAGAAAGACCTGCTTGCCTACCTCGATCGCATCACGCGCGAGCTTGGCAGCACGCGGGGCGGGCGCATCCAGAACCGTCTCGACCACTTCACCACGGCATCTATAACCGACTCGCTCGCCATCTCGCGCAGCCTGGCAAGTCAGTATCTCAACGAGCTCGTGCGCGCTGGCCTCGTGGTGAAAGCAGGGGCACGACCGGTGTGCTACTTCCACCGCCGCTCCCTCGAACGCTTCTTCCAGTCTCGCATTGAGCGTAGCACCTACCCTTCGGTCGAGCAGCTCTTCGCCACGCTCGGAAACGGCGAGCGACTCGACTTCGACCGCGCAATCGGTCACGAGCTGAGCCTTGCGCCCTGCATCAGCCAGCTCTGCGCCGCGCTCAAGTACCCGCCAGCTGGCCTGCCCATCCTGCTCTGTGGCGCCTCGGGAACCGGCAAGGGTCTACTCGCCGAACTTGCCCTCGAATACGGCAAGAACGTCGGCGTCCTGCAGCAGGAAGCCAAGCTTGTGAGCATCGACTGCTCGCATTACGCAGACGATGCCCGCGCGCTCACTCACGACCTGTGCGCAGATGGCGGGCCTGCAGATCGGGCGAGCGGCGGCATCGTTTATCTCAAGGACGTCGACGCCCTCTCACCCGCTGCCCAGGACGCGCTCTTGGAGTGGGCCTCCGCACAGGCGGGCGCCATTGTGCCAGCCCCTGCTGTGCGCCTTATCTTTGCCACCTCAAACGAGGCAGGCAGTACCGAGTGCCGCAGCCTCACGCGTCGCATCCCCATGTCCGCCCAGGTGCCGTCTCTGCGCGAGCGCACCCAGGAGGAGCGTGAGGAACTGACTCTCCACTTCCTCAAGGAGGAGGGCCGACGCATAGGACGCGACATCCTCATAAGTCGCGGAGCCTTCCGAGCCCTCGCCGGCACCAACTTCGAGGAGAACGTACGCGGCCTGCGCGACTGCATCACCAACTGTTGCGCCGAGGCCTATCTAGACACGAAGGGTGACAGCCTGGAGATTCGCACCTACCAGCTTCCCTCCGCAATCCTTGCCGGCTCCGCACTCGAGCGCAGCGAGAACGACATGCAGCTCATCGACACCACCCGGAGTATCCAAAGCCAGGCGGACGACCGCGCACGGCATGTACTCGACGCCATGCTGGAGCCATACGAGAGCTATCGCGAAGGCACGCTTGATGGGGGCGCGTGCAGCGCTCAGCTGGTGGAGCGAGCCCGCGACCTCGAGGACTACCTGGCGTTCGGGCAAAACCCGGGCCGCTCGAAGTCCGACGCATACGAGCAGATCGCCGACAGCGTCGTCACTTCCGTGAACGAACTCTACTCGATCGATTTGTCCCGAAAGAGCTCGCATCTAATCGCCCAGGGCATCTGCCTCCAGCTGTGGCCGCCCGCAAGCCTCTCGCGTTGGAAGAGCTCCCATGCAAGCGAGCTTTCCGGCATGCGCGGCGTCGTGGCCCAGCGCAACCGCTTTGCCGTTACTGTCTGCGCCTGCATCGCTGATGAACTCAAGGCCACGCTCGGCATCGCACTCGACGATCTCACGTGTCTGCTCGTCCTTGCGCATGCGGCACTCGCACTCGACCCGTCTAAGCGTCGTCGGAGCGTCGGTATCGTCCTCAGTCATGGCTACTCGACCGCCACGAGCATCGCCGACGCCGCCAATCGGATTCTTGACACGAGGGTCTTCGAGGCCATCGACATGCCCTACGACCAGAAGGTTACGGACGTCGCTGTTCCTCTTCAGCAAATCATCGACCGCTTCTCCTACGCAGACGAGGTCGTCATCCTCGTGGACATGGGATCGCTCCAGGATATTTATAAGAGTATGGAATCCACCTCCGGCATGACGCTCGGCATCATCAACAACGCCTCTACCGGCCTTGCGGTGGAGGTTGGCGCCGGACTTATCGCGGGTCGCTCCGTGCGAGAGGTTCTCGACGATGCTGCGGCAGCTTGCACCTGTAATTATCACATCGTGGCGCGCAACGCCCGACCGGACGCGATTGTCTTCTGCTCCGAAGGCGGACTTGACGCAGCTGCGCGGATCCGCGATCTCGTGGCGCAGAGCCTGCCTGGCGAGTCCCCCGCGCGGCTTGTCGCCGTTGACTGGCGGCAGCTTGCCAATAACGGATCTGAGGATGCCGCCTTCTCCCAGTACAACGTGCGCTCGGTCATCGGCACGGACAATCCGCACGCCGACGGAGTCCCGTTCATTTCGCTCGAGGAACTCATCGCCGGCGAAGGAACGGCCCAGATAGACCGCGCCTTCGCACGCTTGCTCGACGCTGACAGCTTGCGCACGTTCCACCAGAATCTCGTCAAGAACATGACCCTCAGGAACGTGGTCGAGTCCATCACAATCCTTAACCCCAACAAGCTCTTCGGCGAAATCGAGAGTGCCGCAGAGCGGCTCCAGCAGCTCACCGGAGACGTGATTGGCGCTCGTGTGAGCATGGGGCTCTACGTGCACCTGTGTTGTCTCGTGGAGCGCCTCGTGACCAGAAGCCCCATCGAGAACTACGCAGACGAGCAGCGCTTCGCCAATGAACACAACGATTTCGTCGAGGCATTCCGCACGAGCTTCTCTGACATTTCCGCCCATTACCACGTGGAGGTCCCCG
>CABVAS010000076.1 GCA_902496375.1 uncultured Collinsella sp. | reverse complement strand
GCCGAGGACAACGGCTTTGTGCACCAGATCACCAACATTGACGGCGAGAACAAGATCTTCGCCATCTGCAACTGCAACGTCAACGTGTGCTATGCCCTGCGCACCTCGCAGCTGTTCAACACGCCCAACCTGTCGCGCTCGGCTTATGTCGCCAAGGTCGAGAAGGACAAGTGCGTGGCCTGCGGTCGCTGCGTTGAGGTGTGTCCGGCAGGCGCCGCCAAGCTGGGCCAGAAGCTCTGCAGCAAAAAGGCGGGCGGACAGGTGCCCGAGTATCCGCGCCAGGAGCTGCCCGATGCCACCAAGTGGGATCACACCAAGTGGTCGCCCAACTACCGCAACGACAACCGCATCGAGACGCATGAGTCCGGCACCGCTCCCTGCAAGACGGCCTGCCCCGCGCATGTTGCCGTTCAGGGCTATTTGAAGCTCGCGGCTCAGGGTCGCTATGACGAGGCCCTGGCACTCATCAAGCGCGAGAACCCGCTGCCCGCTATCTGCGGCCGTGTGTGTAACCGCCGCTGCGAGGACGCCTGCACCCGCGGCCGTGTGGACGCCGCCGTGGCTATCGACGAGGTCAAGAAGTTTATCGCCCAGCGCGATCTGGATGCCGCGACCCGCTATGTCCCACCTGTGGTGACCCCGACGCGTGCCGGCGGCTTCGACCAGAAGATCGCCATCATCGGTGCCGGTCCGGCCGGCCTGTCCTGCGCCTTCTATCTGGCCGAGAAGGGCTACAAGCCCGTCGTGTTCGAGAAAAACGAGCGCCCGGGCGGCATGCTCACCTACGGCATTCCCAGCTTTAAGCTGCAGAAGGACGTCATTGAGGCCGAGGTCGAGGTCATTCGCCTGATGGGTGCCGAGTTCCGCTATGGCGTGGAAGTCGGTCGAGACGTGACGCTCGACGAGCTGCGCGCGCAGGGCTTCAAGGCCTTCTACGTTGCCATTGGCTGCCAGGGCGGCCGCCTTGCCGGCATTCCGGGTGAGGATGCCGAGGACGTGACCGTGGCCGTCGACTTCCTTCGCGAGGTTAACAGCGGCAAGATCGATTCCCTGTCCGGCCGCACCATTGTGGTGGGCGGCGGCAACGTGGCCATCGACGTTGCCCGCAACGCCTGCCGTCTGGGCTCTGAGCATGTTGAGATGTTCTGCCTGGAGAGCGAGGCGCAGATGCCCGCCAGCGAGGAGGAGCGTCGCGAGGCCGTTGAGGACGGCGCGCACATCAGTTGCGGTTGGGGCCCCAAGGAGGTCCATCTGGACGAGGCCGGCCGTGTGTGCGGCATCACCTTTAAGCGCTGCACGCGCGTCTACGATGACGAGGGCCGTTTTGCGCCCGAGTACGACGAGAACGACCTGCGCCGCGTCGATGCCGACCGCGTGGTCATGTCGATTGGCCAGTCCATCGTGTGGGGCGACCTGCTAGCTGGCTCCAAGGTGGAGCTTGGCCGTGGTCAGGGCGCCCTTGCCGATCCCCAGACCTACCAGACCGCCGAACCCGACATCTTTGTGGGCGGCGACGTCTATACCGGTCCGAGCTTTGCCATCGATGCCATCGCCGCCGGTCACGAGGCCGCCGTGTCCATCCATCGCTTTGTGCAGCCGGGCTCCACGCTCACCATCGGCCGCAACCAGCGCCGCTACACCGCGCTCGACCGCGACGATGTCGTGATCGAGAGCTACGACAACGCGAGCCGCGAGGTTGCGCATGTGGACCGCGAACGCGAGAAGGCCGCGCCGTTTAGCGAGTACGTCGAGACCTTTACCGAGGAGCAGGTGCGCGCCGAGACCGCCCGCTGCCTGGGCTGCGGCGCCTCGATCGTTGACCCCAACAAGTGCATCGGCTGCGGCCTGTGCACCACCAAGTGCGCGTTTGACGCCATCCATCTGGATCGCGACCGCCCTGAGTGCTCCACGATGGTCAAATACGAGCAAAAGCTCCCCAGCCTTGGCAAGTATGCTTTAAAGCGTGCAATCAAAATCAAGTTCGGTCGTAAATAGGTAACCATGGCGGGTAAGGGGACGGCGCAGACTAGATTTCGCCGTCCCCTTGCTTTGAGTTTGCATCGCATCAACCGTTGTTGAAAGGTTTCTACCTTGCATGAATTGGGAATCGTTTATCACATTATTCGTGATGTTGAGAACGTGGCGCGCGCCAATGGCGTGCGTCGCGTTTCGAGCGTGACGTTGCTACTGGGCGAGGTCTCGGGCGTCGTTCCCGACTTGCTGCTCGACGCTTGGCGCTGGGCAGCAGATAAAAAGCCTATCACCGAGGACGCGGAGCTTATCGTGGAGCCCGTCGAGGCCGTGACACATTGCGAGGCGTGCGGCTGCGACTACGCGACGGTCGAGCACGGCAAGACCTGTCCCCAGTGCGGTAGCGGCGAGACCTATTTGCTGCAGGGCCAAGAGGTAATGATCAAACAGATCGAGGCCCCCGACGAGGACCCGGCAGACGCTGCTCCTGACGGCCTCTCCGACGCCCCCGATGCCGTCGACGCCGCCAACCCTCTCCACATCGCCTAACATCCAATGACTACATGGGCTAGAGTTCTAAACATATTTGCTTCGGTTAGTCAAGTTATGTCTGTTTAAACAAAATGGCGGCACGCAGGAGCACTGGGATCAACCTAAAAGCGGTATTAACGAACAGTGCGCTTGTATATGTCTTTGAAAGTAATTGGCAAATCACGTTTTAGCAGGCAATGAGCTGTAAACCAGCAACGTAATCGATTTGTAACAAACTTAGACGTTTAAACAAATAATCCAACCTTTTGCGAATTTAGCTATAATTCCACAATCCAAACAGGTATACTCCTTTCATGTCGTGTAGGAAATACGTAGACAAAAAGGAGGTTATGTGATGGTAAGTATTGTTCTTGCTAGCCACGGGGACTTGGCAGCTGGAATCAAGCAGACGGGCTCGATGGTCTTTGGCGATCAGCCGTCTGTTGCCGTGGTCTCGCTCGAGCCGAGCATGGGCCCCGACGATTTCCGTGCCAAGGTCGAGGAAGCAGTCGCTTCCTTCGAGGACCAGGAGCAGGTGCTCTTCCTCGTTGATCTGTGGGGCGGCACGCCGTTCAACCAGATCAGCGGGCTCATCGAGGGCCACGATTCCTGGGCTATCGTCACCGGTGTCAACCTGCCTATGCTCATCGAGGCATATTCGCAGCGCTTTGACGCAAAGAACACTGCACATGCGATCGCAAAACATCTCGTGACTGAGGCTAAGGCTGGCGTGCGCGTCAAGCCCGAGTCTCTGGAGCCCGAGGAGAAGAAGCCGGCTGCGGCCGCCGCTGCTCCTGCAGGCGCCATCCCTCCGGGAACGGTCATCGGCGACGGGCACATCAAGATCGCCCACGTCCGTATCGACACCCGTCTGCTTCATGGTCAGGTGGCCACCACGTGGACCAAGCAGATCAACCCCAACCGCATCATCGTGGTTTCCGACGGCGTTGCTCACGACGAGCTCCGCAAGACCATGATCGAGCAGGCTGCCCCTCCGGGAGTCCATGCCAACGTCGTGCCCATCAAGAAGATGGCCGAGGTCGTCAAGGACACGCGCTTTGGTGACACCAAGGCCATGCTGCTCTTCGAGAACCCGCAGGATTTGCTCAGGGCCATCGAGGCCGGCGTCGACATCAAGGAAGTCAACATCGGTTCCATGGCTCACTCCAAGGGTAAGGTCGTCGTCACCAACGCCGTCGCTATGGGCGATGATGACGTTAAGACTCTCGAGGCTCTCAAGGCCAAGGGCGTCAAGTTCGAGGTCCGCAAGGTTCCTTCGGATTCCTCCGAGGATCTCGACGCCATGTTGAAGAAAGCTAAGGCCGAACTGGCCGCTCAAGCATAGTAAAGGAGGGTCCGATACATGTCTGCAATCACTATTCTGCTTGTTGCGATTGTCGCGTTGCTTGCCGGTATGGAAGGCATTCTGGATGAGTTCCAGTTCCATCAGCCGCTCGTGGCATGCACGCTTATCGGTCTCGTAACCGGTCACCTTCAGGAGGGCATCCTCCTGGGCGGTTCGCTCCAGATGATGGCCCTTGGCTGGGCTAACGTCGGCGCCGCCGTCGCGCCTGATGCCGCTCTGGCTTCGGTCGCTTCTTCGATCATCATGGTGCTCGCCCTCAACGGCGGCGCCACTGATTCGGCCAAGGCCGTTACTGCCGCCATCGCCGTCGCCGTCCCGCTGTCGGTCGCTGGTCTGTTCCTGACCATGATCTGCCGTACCCTGGCTACTGCTATCGCTCACGCCATGGACGGTTGCGCCGAGAAGGGCGACTTCTCCGGCATCGAGCGCTGGCAGTACGCTGCCATCCTCATGCAGGGCCTTCGTATCGCCATCCCGGCAGTACTTCTGTGCATCATCCCGGCCGAGGCTGTTACCAACGCGCTTAACGCTATGCCCGACTGGCTGTCCGGCGGCATGGCTGTCGGCGGCGGCATGGTCGCTTCCGTCGGTTACGCCATGGTCATCAACATGATGGCCACCAAGGAGACCTGGCCGTTCTTCATCCTCGGCTTTGTCCTTGCTGCCATCCCTCAGCTCACGCTGATCGCCCTTGGCCTCATCGGCATCTCCCTTGCCCTCATCTACCTTGGCCTTAAGGATCTGGCCAAGCAGGGTGGCGGCATGAGCGGTGGCTCCGGCGACCCGCTCGGCGACATTCTGAACGATTACGAGTAGGAGGGGAGTGATACATATGGCAGAGAACAAGATTCAGCTCACCAAGGCTGACCGCAAGAAGGTTTGCTTCCGTCATCAGTTCCTTCAGGGCTCGTGGAACTACGAGCGTATGCAGAACGGCGGCTGGTGCTTCGCAATGATCCCTGCGATCAAGAAGCTCTACACCAGCAAGGATGACCAGATCGCCGCTCTTAAGCGCCACCTGGAGTTCTATAACACCCACCCCTATGTTTCCGCCCCCGTCATTGGCGTTACCCTCGCTCTCGAGGAGGAGCGCGCCAACGGTGCTCCGATTGACGACGTCGCCATTCAGGGCGTCAAGGTCGGTATGATGGGCCCGCTCGCCGGCGTCGGCGACCCCGCCTTCTGGTTCACCCTTCGCCCGATTCTGGGCGCTCTGGGCGCTTCCCTGGCCCTGTCCGGCAGCATCGCCGGTCCGCTGCTGTTCTTCTTCGCGTGGAACATCATCCGTTACGCCTTCCTGTGGTACACGCAGGAGTTTGGCTACAAGGTCGGTTCCTCCATCGCCAAGGACCTCTCCGGCGGTCTGATGGGCAAGGTCACCGAGGGTGCTTCCATCCTGGGTATGTTCATCATCGGCGCCCTGGTCGAGCGCTGGGTGTCCATCTCCTTCACCCCGGTCGTCTCCAAGGTCACGCAGTCTGCTGGCGCCTTTATCGACTGGGCTAACCTGCCCTCCGGTTCTGAGGGTGTCAAGGAAGCACTGACGATGTATAACTCCATCGGCGGTACTGCCCTTGATCAGGTGAAGGTCACCACGCTTCAGGCCAACCTCGATCAGCTCATCCCCGGCCTTGCCGCCGTGTGCCTGACCCTGCTGGTCTGCAAGCTCCTCAAGAAGAAGGTCAGCCCGATCGTCATCATCCTGGCTCTCTTCGCCGTCGGCATCATCGGTCGCGTCTGCGGCTTCATGTAAGCACGTTTCGGCTTAAGACCGATAATTGCTAGGCAAGGGCTTTTGAGCCATTGAAACGGACCGCACCCGGTGGGTACACTGGATGCGGTCCGATTGTTTTATTTGGAGGGCGAGGCGCGCATGGCGCAATCTCAGAACAGCACGGTCGATCTGGCAACGCCGGCAACCTGTCTGATGGGGCTTACCAGCCACGGTAACGTGATGGTGGGCAATAAGGCGTTTGAGTACTATAACGAGCGCAATCCCGAGGATTATATTCAAATCCCGTGGGACGAGGTCGACTATATTGCCGCCGAGGTTTTGCGCGGCACCAAGAAGATCACGCGTTTTGCCATCTTTACCAAGGATACCGGCCACTTTACGTTTTCGACGCGCGATGACAAAGAGACGTTGCGTGCGGTTCGCAAGTACGTCGACGAGGACAAGCTCGTGCGTTCGCCCGATTTTATCGACGTAACGACCAAGGGTGCCAAGAGCATCCCCGCTGCCATCAAGAGCCTTTTCCACAGAGACAGCTAATCGTTGGCGATAGATGGCGGAAAATGCATCCCGGAATTTGTTCTCATTCCGGGATGCATTTTCCTTTTGAGGGCCAGTTGGGAAAGCTTGTCCCATTATTTCGCGTTATTCCGGGTTATTCTTTCCGATATTGAGGATTGCCCTCGGAAACTATTCGCTATAGAGCCTTCTCGATGAGTGGCCATGCGCTACATGGCAAAGGGGTAAATCTGCTACACTAGTACAACATGCCTCCGTAGCTCAGGGGATAGAGCACCGCTCTCCTAAAGCGGGTGTCGACGGTTCGAATCCGCCCGGGGGCACCAGGAAAATCGCAGGTCAGGAGTTATTTTTGCTTCTGACCTGTTCTGGTTTTGGGACTAAGAACCGCTTTCGTTTGTAAATCTGGTAAGTAAATATTATGACTTCCCGAGTTTTCCACTGAAAACAGGAAATCACCATTTTGGGGATAAAAGTTTTCAACAGCTGTTAGTCGGTTCCATTTTGGTGATGTGCTTCCCTCTTTTGGGTAAATAATTTCACCATTTTGATGATTCGGTAGCTTTGAATTATTTGATAAAAAGCCTGCTCAGAAGCTTGTGTAATACCCAGTTTGGTGAAACCAATTAATAGAGAAATAGTTTATAAAGAAATAGGGACGGCGATGCCGTCCCCTTCGCTCGCAGAGCTCGCTGCGCGGTCACGTGCCGTGACCTTGCCGCCGGCTACGCCGTCGATTGATACGCTCACTGCGTTCGCTGATGATGGACTAATCCTTTTTATCAGTGACACCAGTCATAAGTGCAGCAATTGATATGTTGAATCCATTGGCAATTTTAGAGAGGTTAGAAAGACTGACATTTCTTCGCCCGACCTCTATCGAGGCGTAGTAAGACCTGTCCATGTCAATGCGGTTCGCAAATTGCTCTTGTGAGTAACCAGACTCTGATCTGAGTTCTTTGCAGCGTAGACCAAAGGATTGTTGTAGCGGCGAGATATCCATGACAAAAAGAGTCATGGATTGTTGTATTTATGCCAACGGACTATATACAACAATCCCAGTTAAGGCGCATAATTACCTCTATTGGAAAGCACTCTGATGCCCAGTCGGATAGGGCACGGAAAAGGAATGGAACAGCACAATGACTCAGGGAAAGCATTTCGCTGCCGGTGGCGATCACTTCGCCGCACTGCCAAACAAAAAGATTCACACTCCGAAGGGGATCGCGCGTCTGACCGTCACCGCGGCGACCATGGCCGCCATGACCGGATCGAGCCTCATCTCACCGTTCACGG
>CABVAS010000075.1 GCA_902496375.1 uncultured Collinsella sp. | reverse complement strand
GAACAGGAAGGAACTGTCGGACTCGTCGGCCTCGGCGACAAAGTAGTCGCCCGAGCCGTTCTTGCCGTTCGTGTCATAGCCCTCGACGATGCCACCGATCAGGAAGCTCGGATCCAGACCCATGCGGTCGAGCATGGTGGCGCACATCGAAGACGTGGTGGTCTTGCCATGCGTGCCGGCAACAGCGACGGTGGTGTAGCCGTGGCCCAAGGCAGAGAGCATCTTGGCACGGGGCCACACGGGAATACCAAGCTCGCGAGCGCGCACGAGTTCAGGGTTGGACTCCGGAATAGCGGTGGAGACAACAACCACGTCGGGCTTGACCTCGTCGATCGTGGCGGCCTCATGGCCCACATGCACCTTCACACCAGCGCGGGTAAGCTGGCGGATATAACGTGACGTCTTAAGGTCGGAGCCGGTAACGGCATAACCGCGCTCGTGCAGAACGAGGGCGATGCTGCTCATGCCGGCGCCGCCGATACCGATAAAGTGGGCGCTCTTAAACTCGGGCGCGGAGGTTGCAGTCTGGGAATCAGCCATGTGCTCGTGTACTCCTTGCGTAAACACTGCCTGTAACCCGTTAACTGTACCGCACCTACCGCATCAGCGCGAGGGCGACCGACGATATCCCGTCTAACTAACGCAAACCCTCTACCGCATCCGCCAGAAGAGCGGCGGCCCTATCCTGAGCCAGACCACGCGCCGCCTGACGCATGGCGTCGCGTGCCGCCGCGTCATCGACCAGGTGCAGCAGCTCATCGGCAAAGGCAGAACCGTCGATATCGGCATCGGCGCAGAGCACGCCGGCCCCGGCGTCGACCAGATAACGAGCATTGGTGGTTTGGTGGTCGGCCGTCGCATGCGGATACGGCACGAGCACCGAGGGCACGGCGAGCGCAGCGATCTCGGCCACGCTCGATGCGCCCGAACGCGAGAGCACCAAATCGGCAGCAGCCAGCATATCGCCCATGTTGTCGATGTAAGGCTGGACGCGGTAACGCTTCGCCTCCTCGGGCGTCAGCGCCAAAGCGCGCTCGGTCTCCTCAAAGCCGTCGGCACCCGTCGAATGCAACACATAGAGGTTCTTGCGCGAAAGCAGCTCGTTTTTGAGCGAAACCACGCGCTCGTTGAGGTGTTGGGCGCCAAGTGAACCGCCAAAGACGAGCAGCAGCGTAGCGTCCTCGGGAACGCCAAGTGCCTTGCGGCCGCGAGCGCGATCGCCCTCGATCACCGAGCGACGTACGGGGTTGCCGGTCATGAGCACGTGGTCAGGGTCACCTTCGCGCTCAAAGACCGAACGCGCTGCCGGCACCGAGATGCACACGCGGGCGGCGTGGGAGTTCATCATCTTGTTGGCCAGGCCCGGAACAGAGTTCTGCTCATGCAGCAGATACGGAACGCCCGCGCCCTTGCACCACCCCAGCAGCGGAACCTCGACATAGGCACCAAAACCAATGGCGGCATCGGGCTTGCCGACCTTTGAGAAATGACTGGCGAGCGCACGCTTGGCTTTGTTGACACGCCACAGCGAGGTCAGCGCCGTCCAAGGACGGGAGCGGTCGAAGCCCGTGACCGTAATGGGCACAAAATCAAACCCAGCCTCGGGGACCAGACGACCCTCGAGCTTGCGCGACTGGCCCACGAACACAACGTGGTGGCCACGGTCACGGAGCTCTTCGGCCAAGGCGAGCGCGGGGTTGATGTGCCCTGCCGTGCCGCCGGCTGCAATAGCAACGGTCATTTTATCGGTCATGGTAGTCCCTTCGTACACGCGGTCCCTGGCCGTCGGTACGCAGACGCGCCGACGGGTCTGAGTTCAAATCGATTCGATTATATCCGCCGCCCGCATTGCGAGGAGTGGGGCGCTGAGGACGACCTTGCGGCGCCGTTCGCTGACGCGGGCGGGCTGCGGGGTCGGTCGCAGAGCCATCCAGGACGGTAAAACCGTTACGCGAAGATCGCTCGCCGCGCACGTGGGGCACGCCGGCGGTACTCTCATCCATAACGGCAAAGCTCTCACGGCGGCGGTCATACTCATCGCGGCGGGCGCTCTCGTACGAAACGCGCAGGATCAACCCGGCAAGCATGAGCGACACAATAATCGACGAACCGCCGTAGCTAATAAACGGCAACGGTTTGCCCGTCATGGGAAACACGTTGAGGATGCCCAGCGCGTTAATCAAAAACTGCACTGCGAGAATGACCGCGGAGCCAGACGCCATGAGCGCGCCCCGACGATCGGTCGCCTGCTCGGCAATGCGAAACGCCGAGTAGATCAGCATCGCAAACACCAAGAAGAACAGCACGGTTCCGACAAAACCGACTTCCTCGCCAATGATGGCCAAGATGTAGTCGTTGTGTGCCTCGGGCAGATACGAGTACTTCATGGTTGAGTTGCCGATGCCACGGCCGAACAGACCGCCCGAGGCAAAGGCCATGATGGCAAGCGTGGCCTGATAGCCGTCACCATACTCGTCGGCCCAAGGGTTCAAGGCAACCTGAATACGCACCATACGGTATGGCTCTGCGACAAGCGCAATCACGATCACGAGAATGCCGAAGATTAGCACGCCGATGATAAATCTGGGGTCGAGACCCGCAAACAACGCCATGCACATGAGGGTCAACAGGATGATCAGGACAGTACCGAAATCGGGCTGGATAAAGATCAGAAAGAGCGAAATGCCCAGGTAGATGCCCATCTTGCGAAGGAATTCGTTGATGTTGCCACCGGGCGAAAAGAAGCGATCAAGCATGATGGCCGAATACGCAATGGCAAATGGCTTTAAAAACTCGGAAGGCTGGAACTGAATACCGGCGATGTTGAGCCAGCGCGTGGCGCCGCGGCTGCCGCTGCCCACCAAGAACACCAGAAGCAGTAGCCCTATCATGCCGATAAGGAAGATCCTGAGCACATCCTCCCCAAACCAGCTGTCCGGCAAAACGCGCACGATGGCAATCAGCGCCAGAACACCGACCACGGCAAACGCGGCCTGTCGACCCAGAAAAAACGTCGCCGAGCCATTCTCGTGCAGCGCCTCGACCGAAGACGCCGAGTACACCATCAGCAGGCCAAAGCATACCAAGGTAAACAAGCAGGCCATGAATATCAAACGGGGGCGCATGATACGGGCGGGAACGCCGGCAATATAGCGTTCGCTAAACGACTGCCCGCCGCGGCTGGAACGCGGTGTGGTGCGACGTGAGGAAGCACGGTCCGAGTCGGGCCTCCTCATACCTTGTCGGGGGCTCTCCTCTCTCACCGCAACCCCTATTCCATTTGTGATTTCGCTGTAGCGGCAAGCTGAGCCACGTAGTCCTTAAACACGCGGCCGCGCTCCTCATAGCCCGAGAACTCATCGAACGAAGAGCAGGCAGGAGAAAGTAAGATCACGTCACCGCGGCTCGAAAGCGAACGGGCAACGTCCACGGCGTCGCGCAGGTCATCCGCCTGGGCGATATCCACATCGCCATCGACATCAGCCTCGTCCATAGCGGCGGTGAAGCGCTCGCGCGCATCGCCAAAGCAGACGACCGAGCGCACGTTGTCCATAACGACGCGCGCGAAGTCCGTGAGCGGAGTGCCCTTATCGTGGCCGCCGAGCAGCAAGATCACGTCGTCATCGGGAAATGCCGTCAGTGCCTTCTCGACCGCATCGGTGTTAGTCGCCTTGGAATCGTTGACGTAGCGCACGCCGTCAATCTCGCCACACGGCTCCACGCGGTGCTCGAGCGGCTGGAACGAGGCCAGACCGCGGCAGACACCGTCGACATCGGCACCGACTGCCAAGGCAGCCGTGGCAGCGCACAGGGCATTGATAACATTGTGATGGCCCGAGATCTTGAGCTCGGATGTAGCGATGAGCGGGGTCTCGACACCCTTCAGACGCACGATCATCTTGCCATCGCGCACAAAGGCGGCATCCTCGCCCTCAGGCTCGTCAAAGGCAACCTTGCAGATGCGACGACCCGGCGTGTAGATGTACTCATCGAACTCGTGAATGCCGGCGTCTTCGACGTCGACAACCACCAGATCGTCATCGACCATATTGTCAAACAGTTTGATCTTGGCAAGCGCATAGTTCTTATGACTCTTATGCCAGCCCAAGTGGTCGGGAGTGATGTTGAGCAGCACCGCCACACGAGGATGAAGCTCGGCGGTCGTAGCAATCTGGTAGCTCGAGAGCTCGGCCACAAACCACTCGTTGTGGGCTCGGCCGTCAATCTCGTTGACCGGCGGCTCGCCGATGTTGCCGACAGCAACGCTGGCCTCGCCGGCAGCCTTAAGCAGATAATCAGTCAGCGACGTGGTGGTCGTCTTGCCGTTGGTGCCCGTGATGGCAATCCAGTTATCGGGCGACAGGCGATAGGCAAACTCGGGCTCACCCATAATCTGGGCGGCATGCTCGCGCCCAGCCTTAAAGAAGCCCGAGAACTCCGAGATGCCCGGGCACGTCACGCATACGTCATAGGCGCCCTCGACCTGTTCGGTCCCATAGACAAACGACGCACCAGCAGCCTCGAGCGCACGCGTGGCGTCATTGGGCTCAGAGGTGCCACCGCCATACACGGTAACGGCACTTACGCGCTCGGGATGTGCCAGCGCCCAGCGGGCGACATCGAGACCGGATTTGCCCTGACCCAAAACGAGCAGGCTAAAGACATCAGCAAGAGACATGAAAGACCACTATCCCAACTGGAAGAACAGAGCAAGGCCAACGGCACCAAAGGCAGCAGCGATAATCCAAAAACGGATGACGACCTTGGTCTCGGCCCAGCCCTTCTTTTCGAAATGATGATGGATGGGCGCCATAAGGAAGACGCGCTTGTGCGTAAAGTGGAAGTAGACAACCTGAATCATGACCGACAGGGTCTCAACGATAAACAGGCCGCCGATGATAAGGGAGACGACCTCGGTGTTGGTCATGATGGACGTGCAGGCAAACGCGGCGCCCAGGGCAAGCGAGCCGGTATCGCCCATAAAGATGCTCGCCGGATAGCAGTTGAACCACAGAAAGCCCAAGCAGGCACCGGCACACGCGGTGCAGAAGATGGACAGGTTCACGTCTCCGTGCAAAAACGCCATGGCAGCCATGGCGAGCATGGCAATCATGGAGGTGCCGCCAGCAAGACCGTCAAGGCCATCGGTCAGGTTCACGGCATTAGAAAGACCGGCGATCATCAGCCAGCAAAAGACAATGTAGAGCCACGGGAACGAAAGGCCGCAGATGGTGGTCGAAAGCACGCCAAGGTCAATCGTCAGGCCGCCGGGAAAACGAATCTCGGGGGCGACGCCGCACCAGTTAACGGCAAGTACCGTAAAGGTGACACAGATAATGGTTAGGCCGATCATCTTGGCATGAGGCGTCAGACCGAGCGAGCGCCCATGCGTAACGGAGGTCAGGTCGTCGATCAGGCCCAGCACGCCGGTCGCCAGCGTGGCGAGCAGCACGAGCACGAGCTCGGTGGTGAGCTTGCCCATCAGCAGGCAGGTCAGCGAAATCGCAACAAGGATGATGACGCCGCCCATGGTCGGCGTACCCTGTTTAATCAAATGACGCTTGGGGCCGTCGGCTCGGACCTGTTGGCCGATACCCTCGACCTTCAGCAGCTTGATCCACCACGGCATGAGCAGCAGCGCAATGGCAGCGGCGATGCCAAGCCCCAAAAAAGCCTGATACGTTGGATACGAGGGATTGCCGAACATGGGCTAGCACACACCTTCCACAAAGCGGTCGAGCTCAACAAAGCGGGAACCCTTGACCAGTACAACATCATGTTTTTCAAGCGCGCCGCCCATGCGGTCGAGCACCTGCTGATAATCGGAGAACACCTGGATGCGGTCCTCGTCCATGCCCATCATGCGCGCGGCATCGGCCATAAGCTGGGCCAGCTCACCACCCACGCACGCCAGCATGTCGAGCTTCTTGGCGGCCGCATAGGCGCCCACGAGCTCATGCATGCGAGGAGCCTCATCGCCCATCTCGCCCATCTCGCCCAGGATCGCCATGCGAGACCCCGTGCACGAAAGCGAGCACAGTAGATCGAGGCCAGCAGCCATGGATTCGGCACTGGCGTTATAGGAATCGTCGATGACGCGGGCACCGCTCTTGGCGCGCTTGATCTCCTGGCGGTGACCGGTGATCGTGAGGCCCCTAAAGGCAGCATCGATCTGCTCGGGCGTCACGCCCAGGCGATAGGAAACCGCGGCGGCCTTAACGGCATTAGGAACGGACTGCACGCCGGGGATGGCAAGCATGGTATCGATCGTCTCACCCTGGCCAAAATCGAGCGTAAAGACCGGACGTCCCTCGTCATCAACACGAATGTCGCGGGCACGGACCTCATCATCGTCCGAGACGCCGGCCAGCATCACATCGATACCAGCAGGCTGGGCGAACGTATCGCGAATGAACGGCGTAAAGTCGTCCTCACCGCCCAAAACCAGCAGCGGCAAGAAGTCGCCGGCGGCGCACATACCCTGGACAATCTCGGCCTTAGCGCGGGCGATGTTCTCGCGGCTGCCCAAAATGCCGATGTGAGAGGTACCAATCTTGCTTACGATGGCAAGGTTGGGATTGGCGGACTGGGACAGACGCTCAATCTCGTGGAAATGGTTCATGCCCATCTCGAGCACCAGGACCTCGGTATCGGCCGGAGCGGAAAGCACCGTGAGCGGCATGCCGATCAGGTTATTGAAATTGCCCTTGGTGGCCCAGACACGATAGCGCTTGGCGAGTACAGCGGCGAGCACGTCCTTGGTCGTCGTCTTGCCGATGGAACCGGTAATGCCAACGACCAGGCAGCCAAGCTCCAGGCGATACGTGTGCGCCAAACGCAGCAGAAACTCCTCGGGATCATCGGTCAGCAAGATGGCACAGCCCCTGTCCTGTGCCAGCGAGACCAGCTCGGCCTCGGGCTCACGCGTCATCACGACGGCGCCGGCACCCGACTGGACGGCACGGGAAGCAAAATCATTGCCGTCGACGTTTTCACCGGGAAAGGCGACGAAAATCGTCCCTTCCTCGACCTGGCGCGAGTCGATAACGCACCCGCGGCATACCCGATCGGCTTCTCCCGTCACGGTTCGGGCCCCTGTTGCGGCCGCGAGGTTGTTGACGGCGATCTCTATCATTGCAGCTCCCCTGTAAACCTAATAATGCTATCGGCGTATTGTATCCCAGCGCCGCGCATGCGTGGTGCAGGGCATGTGAACACCCTCATATGGGACAACAAACCAGGCCCCAAAGATTGTAACCCCCTACCTCGTGTGCGGGATACCCAGCACGTCGAGCGCGTTGGCCATAATGGACTGGAACGGCACCGCAGCGGCATCTGAGCCGCTCGGCGTTCCGTCGAGCGTGATATAGCACAGCACCTTGGGCGATTGTGCCGGTGCAAAGCCCATAAAGGACGACATATAGTTCTCCTTGAGGTAGCCGCCGTTCTCGTCCATTA
>CABVAS010000074.1 GCA_902496375.1 uncultured Collinsella sp. | reverse complement strand
CTTCCCGGCACGCGCGTCACCGGCGGCGGCCGTGTCACCGGCCCCCGCAGCCACAAACCCGTCCTCGCCCAGCTCAACGCCACCGTCCCAGGTAGCAGCGCCGCCCACGGTGAGCGGATCGCCGCCGGCGCGCATCACGGCCTCCTTCTGGTCCAGGATGCCGCACGCCTCCACGATGGCATCGATCACGGTCTCGGGACGAATGGCGCACCCGGGCGCGTACACGTCCACGGGAATCGCACGGTCCACGCCGCCGATCACGTTATACGCATCGCGGAACACGCCGCCCGAGCACGCGCAGATGCCGCACGCCACCACGCACTTGGGCTCGAGCATCTGGTTGTAGATCTGGCGCACGACGGGCAGGTTCTGGGCATTGACCGACCCCGTCACCAAAAAGATATCCGCATGCTTGGGGTTGCCGGTATTGACCACGCCAAAGCGCTCCGCATCGAACAGCGGCGTGAGCGAGGCCAACACCTCAATATCGCATCCGTTGCAGCTCGAGCCGTCGTAATGAATAACCCACGGCGAGCGCGACATTTTATGATCCATGGATGCCGCCTCCTAAATAAACACGTCGACGAGGATGGGCATAAGGTTGAGCAGGCCAAACACCAGCGCCACGCCCCATCCGAGCTTAAAGCAGCTGCGCCAGGTGCTGCGTGCGAAGGTGTTGTCGATCAGCACCTCGACAAAATACGTCGCGGCCATCACGACCAGGGCTACGACCCAGCTCACCGGGTTGTCCCAAACAAAGAACATGCCCACCCACATCAAAAACAGCACGGTCTCGCACCAGTGCATAAGGGTCATCTTGGCCAGCGTGCCGCCGCTCATCTCGGTGGCGACGCCCTGGACGATCTCCTGATGCGCGTGATGCGAGTACGAAAGGTCAAACGGCGACTTGCGCAGCTTGATGGTAAGCACCGCGAGCAGCGCGAGGAAAATAGGCGCGCTGTACACGATGATGGGGGCCGACTGCCCCGTCACGGCGATGGAATCGAAGCTATCGGTAGCAAGGTACAGGCCCACGCTCATCAGCAGAACGGCGGGCTCGTAACTCATAACCTGCAGCAACTCACGATCGGCGCCGACCTGGGCAAACGGGCTTTGCGTCGAGGCGGACGCCAGCACCACAAAGATCGCGGCGAGCGTCACCATAAAAGCGCACAGCAGCGTGTTGGAACCCGACACAAAGATGCCGCCGCCCACCACGGTAAAGATGAGCGCACACGCCATGTAGGTATCGTCCATGGTGTTTACGCTGGCAGGGGCCTTGCGCAGCAGCTTGGCAACGTCGTAGAAGGGCTGCAGCAGGCGCGGGCCCACGCGGCCCTGCATGCGAGCCGAAAGCTTACGGTCAAGACCGTCGATCAGGCCGCCCACAAGCGGCGCCAGCAGGGCAAACACCACGGTACCAATAAAGATGCCCACGACGCCCGAACCTTCAAAATACTTGCCGCGCAGCACCGAGGGCGCGCTCATGGCAAGCCGCTCGGGCCCAATCCACGCGCAGCACAGCAGCGCAAACAAGATGATGCTGCAGCACACGACGCTACCCACGGGGCTAATACGCTTCTCGCCAAGGGCGTCCTCCGAGTACCAATTGCGCTTTTCGGCCTTCACCTCGCGTCCCATCGAGCCGCGGAAATGGCGATATTTGTCGGTTCCCACACCCGAAAGATATACGTTTACGTGCGGTTTGTTGCTCACGCGGAATGAAGTCAGCAGCACCACGGCGATAAACGCCACGATAACCACCATCAGATACATGGCGTCCTTGCCAATAACGTACGGCACGCGGCCAAACACCATGGCCAAGTAAGGCGACACCAGACCGCTCGAGATAATCGGGAAGGCCACGCAGCACAGAATCAGCAGCGCGGCGATGGTGTTGAGGGCCATCCATTCGGTCTTATGGACATTGACCTCAACGTTTTGAGCCGTGGGGTCGACGCCCGAAAGCTTGGCAAGCCACTTGCCCCAGAAGTAAAACGTCGCGGCCGAGCCAAAGGCAAGCACCATGATCATGAGCACGTTGCCAGTCTGTGCGAACGCCACCAGGGCGCCCCACTTGGACACGAGCATGCCAAACGGCGCCACGAACATGCCCATGATGCCCAACATCATCAGACGCGTCAGGTGCGGCATGCGGCTGAACATACCGTCCATGTCCTCGATATTGCGGCTGCCGATATGATGCTCGGCCGTGCCCACGCACAGGAACAGCAGCGACTTTGCCACCGTGTGAAACAGGATCAGGAAGATGGCGGCCCACACGGCCTCGGGTGCGCCGACACCCAGGCAAGCACTGATGAGGCCCAAGTTGGAAATGGTGGAGTACGCGAGCACGCGCTTGGCGTTGCTCTGCGAGATGGCCATGAGGGCAGCGAGCAAAAACGTGATGGCACCCACACTCGTGACCATAAAGCCGGTCACGGGATAGATGGCATATAGCGGGCTCAGCTTGACCATTAGGAACACGCCGGCTTTGACCATGGTGGACGAATGCAGCAGGGCGCTCGTGGGCGTGGGGGCAACCATGGCGCCGAGCAGCCAGGTGTGGAACGGCATCTGCGCAGCCTTGGTAAGGGCGGCGAGCGACAACAGGATGACCGGCATCACCAGCAGCGCGGATTGCGCGGTTCCGGCGCCGGAAAGCTCAATCATGCCCGAGATGGTCAGCGGCATGCCGTTGACGTGCAGGTACATGAGTCCGGCCAAAAACGCGATGCCGCCCAGCATGTTGAGGATGATCTGGATAAAAGCGTTTTTGATGGCCTCGGGCGTGCGCGTGTAGCCAATCATAAGGAACGAGCACACGGTGGTGATTTCCCAGCCGCAGAACAGCCACTCAAGGTTGTCACTCGTCACGATGACGAACATGGCCGAGAGGAATAGAAACATAAGCGCCAGGAACTGCGGGCGACGGTCGGGCGCGGTCTGCCCGCGCAGCGCAGCCTCGTGCTCGTCATGGGCCTGGAAGTCCTTCATGTAGCCCAGGGCATACACGCAGATTAGGCTACCGACGATGCCGACGGCGAGGACCATGATCACACTCATGTAGTCCAGGTAGAGCGGCGTCGCCGTGACGGCTTCGACCGCGGGCAGCGTCATGGCTGCAAAGGCGAACGAGCCCACCAGCTGGACTATGCCGAGCACCGTGGCGAGCGCGTTCCTATATTTGTACGCGTTGTACAGGATTACGGCGCACAGGATGACGTCGATGACGGAGCTGATGATCGAGAGCACATGCGAGGTGCCGGAGGCAACCTCAAAGCTCTGCGGACCCATGCCAAAAAACATGACGGCGACTACAACTGTCACCGCCATAATAATGCCGGAACCTATGAGCCCCACCGCATCGCGGGCGCGGTCGCCGCGCGCGAACAGCATGCCCAGCGCCGGTACCAGCGGAAACAGGGTAAGGAAATACAGTAGCGTCATACCATCACTCCCCCATGCAAAAACGCTGCAATTGTTTAACGTTATAGCTCAATTGATGAGTAGCGGCAGCGGGTTTTCGGTCAACTGGGGAGTTTTAGGCGTACGGGGCAAGGAGTCTGTCCGCATTGGAGCAAAGGGGCGACGCTCCCCCTATCGCAGCGGTGGGCGCACGGGCCACTGCGCGCGGTTTATTGGCCATTTTGGAGGATGTCCCGATAGGCTCGCGGCGGTCCAAAAAGTTGGCGCGGCAAGAAAAATGCGCCCCTGTGGGCGCACCATCCCGTTTGCTATTCCGCCTTTTTAACGCGCGGCTTGCGACCGCGCGGCTTATCGACCAGTGCGGCCTCACCGCTCTCGCGGTACTGACGGCACCAAGCCTTGACCGAAGACTCGCTGGGAATCTTGTGCTTGATCATGGCCTCGCGAACCGTCAAGCCGTTTTCCAGACGGTCCTTAACCACAGCGAGCTTTACGTCGTACGAATAGGTGTGATGATGCGAACCGGCATTGAGAACGGCGTCGGCACCGCCCACGGCATACGCGCGGGCCCACTGACGAGCCGTGGCCTGGGGAATGCCAAGCTCCGCGGCGAGAGCGCGATGACCGACCCCCTCTTGGAGGATCTCGACGGCGCGCTGCCTAACCTCGGGCGCATGCGTGCGAGTCCTAGTTGCTTCCGACATACCTGCCACTTCTTAGCCTTAGCCGTTAATCTGCTTTCTTACGTGCAAGTTAGATAGTAGCATTTTACTGTTTGCTCAAAGCAGTTAATTAAAGTAGACGCGGCGTTATCTGGGCATTTGGTACCAAATTACGACATTTCTTTATCGATTATTTACGCTGGTAGCTGACTCGTAGCTAATCGTCATTCGCTTGTCAACAAAATTGGCATCTCTTTATGTCCTTTGGTATAGAGGATATGGTTATTAACCCCTCCCCCAATAATTTTGAGTGATCCGCAAGGCAGTAGACGTCCTCACTCCTCATGATTACCGCGCATTGCTATCCACCGGAGCAAAACAAAAAGGGCGGGACCTGCTGCGCTTGCAGGCCCCGCACCGGTTGACACCCGACGGGACACAGCCGGGCGAGACGGATCCGTGCTACCGCCCCGCCTGGCCGCGATGTTCAACTACAGCTCGTTGGCCGCGTGATATGCCGTGCGAATGGCGCTCGCAATGTCGGCGGTGCGCTCGCCCGAGCAGTCGCCCACGCGGGTCACGGGCACCGTCACGCCATCCAAGTCAAACGCGTTGGCCTTGGAGCCCACGGCCATCACCACGTAATCGCAGGCGATTTTTACCGGCTCCTCGGCGCCGTCCTCGGTGGTGTGAACAGCCTCCACGCCCTCGTCGGTAATGGCGGTCAGGCGGGTCTTCACGTGCTGCTCCACGTTGTGCTCGGCAAAGTCGCTCATGATCAGCGGCAGAATGGTCTCGGACTCGCCCGCGGCAATCTTGTCGAGCATCTCCACGATCGCCACCTCGCAGCCGTGCTGCAGCAGGTACTCGGCAGTCTCGGTGCCCACCAGGCCACCGCCAATGACGGCGACGCGGCCCGTAAGCTCCACCTTGCCGGCCAGCACGTCCCAGCTCGAGACGACCTTGTCCGAATCGGCGCCCGGAACGGGAATGACCACGTCGTGTGCGCCCACAGCCACAATCGCGGCGTCGGCGGCGTTGAGGTCCTCAGCGGTAGCGGCATGGTTGAGCTCAACCTTCACGCCCAGACCGGGCAGAATCTTCTCGTAATACTCGACCGAGCGCATGATCTCGTCCTTGCGCGGGGGCGCGGCCGCCAGCACAATCTGGCCGCCCAAGTGATCGCTCGCCTCGTAGACGGTCACGTCGTAGCCGCGCTTGGCCGCCACGCGCGCGGCCTCCAGGCCGGCGATGCCGCCGCCCACCACGGCGATCTTCTTGTCGCCCTCGCCCGGCTTGATGGCGATGGTCGCCTCGTCGCCGTTCTCGGCATTGAGCACGCACGAAATGTACTTGCGGTTTTGAATCGCGTCGACGCAGCCCTTGTTGCAGTTGAGGCACTCGCGGATGGGCTCACCCGTGGCGGCCTTCAGCGCAATGTCGGGGTCGCACATGAGCGAGCGGCCATAGGCGATGATGTCGGCCGCGCCGTCTTCCAGAATCTTCTCGCCGGCCTCGACCGAGACAACACGGCCCACGGTTGCCACCGGCACGGAGACCAGGACCTTGACGCGCTCGGCCACGGGCAGCGTCCAGTTGTAGGGCATGGCACCCATGGGCGGAATGGTGTCGCCCATGTTGCCCGTGTGGTTGGCCTGTGCGACCTGGATCATATCGATGCCCGCGCCCTCGAGCAGCTTGGCGAACTCGCAGGCCTCGTCGGGTTGCAGGCCGCCCTTGCCGCGCGGCGTGCCGTCGGGGTTCTCCATGATCACGGGGAGCTTGTACTCCACCATCAGCTGCGGCGCGGCCTCCTTAATGGCGGCGACGACCTCCAGCGCGTAGCGAACGCGGTTCTCGAACGAACCACCGTACTCGTCGGTGCGCTGGTTGAGGATCGCGGAGCACAGCGAACCCACCAAGCGGTCGCCGTGAACCTCGATGGCGTCGATGCCGGCCTGCCGCGCACGGGCGGCCGAGGCAGCGATGGCCTCCTTGATCTGGGTGAGTTGCTCTACGCTCGCCTCGTTCACAAAGTGCTGCATGTCGTGATGCAGCTTGGCGTAGGCCTGGTTGCGGATCTCGTTGGACTCGGCCATCTTGGCGGCAAAGGTCTCCTCGTCGCCGGCGGCCTTGGCCTCCTGCGCGGCCTTGGCGGCAGCCATGGAGCCCATGACCATGCGGCCGACACCGGGCACATCGTACTCGGGGTGGAACAGCTGCAGCGCGACCTTGGCGCCGTGCTTGTGGACGGCATCGGCCAGCGCCTTAAACGTGGGGATCTGGGCGTCGGTTGCCAGCTTGGGCGTGGGGCTTGCGGTCATGACGGGAGCGACGTCGCCGATGACGATGTAGCTCACGCCGCCACGGGCCAAGCGCTCGTAAAAAGCCAGGCTGCGCTCGCCAATGGAGCCGTCACGCTCCTCGTAGCCGGTGGTCAGCGGCGGAAACATAATGCGGTTTTTGAGCTCAAGGGGGCCAACCGTAATGGGCTGAAGCAGCTTGGATGCAGGTGCGGTCATGGACATTCCTCTCTTGTAGGCGCGGCGGCGATGATGCCGCGTAGTTGTCTAGAGGATATGGCATGGGAATACAACAGCGCAACGGAAATCGGCGGACAGCAGGTAGCGGCAGGTGGATGGGATGAGCCCAACAGCGGGTTTTTCTCGATCTGTAACACCTAGCCGCCTAAATCGGGTCTAGATGTTACAGATCGAGATTTTGTTTGAGAGGCCAAGAATTGGACCGAGAACACGGTCCCGGAATAACAAAAAAGCTCGCCGGCTAGGCCAACGAGCTGCAAGTTCTTGGTCGCGGGGGCAGGATTTGAACCTACGACCTCCGGGTTATGAGCCCGGCGAGCTACCAGACTGCTCCACCCCGCAATGTCTGGGCGCCTCATGTGCGCAAGAAAGAATATTACGCGGGAGTTCGGTAAACGGCAAGGAAAATCTCGTAGAGCATAATTCCTTCATATTTAAACCCCTCAGCCCCTATCACCGTAAACGAATCGCAGCCGAGCGCCGTCGACGGCACGTATACAATGGTGCGCGTCCTTTTATGCCGACACCGGGAGTAGACATGCTGCTCGCTATCGATATGGGAAACACGCAGACGGCCATGGGCCTGTTTGACGGAGACGAGCTGGTGCAGTCGTGGCGCATGCCCACCGACCGCTCCTATACCGCCGACGAGATCCATGTGCGCCTGATGGGTTTCTTTAAGATGTACGGCCTTTCGCTCGACGCGGTCGACGCGATCGCCTTTGCGGGCGTGGTGCCGCAGCTCTCGCGCGAGTGGCACGCCGTGGCCGACCGCATTGCCGCAGACGCCATCGTCATCGGGCCGCAGACGGCCGCCGTAACCAAGC
>CABVAS010000073.1 GCA_902496375.1 uncultured Collinsella sp. | reverse complement strand
GGCGTTGCCGCCCTCACATGCGACGGCGTCGAAGCCGCCGTCCGCGCCCGCCGCCACGTACACATGCATGCTCGCGGCGACCTTGGAGGGGTCGAGCCCCGCGCTCATGGTGTCGACGAACTGCACCGTATAGGTGTCGTAGGCGGTAAGGCCCGCCGGGACCGTGGCAGAAAGGCGCCAGTACAGGTCGTCGGCGACCGTGGCGTCGGCGGCCTTCTGCCAGGCGGCGGTACTGTCCTCCAGCACATGCTTGGACACCTTGGGGGTCGCCGCCTTGGGCTTGACGGTGACGGCGCTGCCGCCGACCAGGGTCATGATCGGCGCGGTGCCGGCCTCGCCTTGGGCGATGGCGTCGTCGTCGGCGACGATGAGCCAGTAGCCACAGGACAGCTCGGCCGTCGTGCCCGCGTTAAGGGCCACGGACACGGCGCCAGAGCTCTTGAGGGAACGAGCGAGCTGTGCGCTCAGCGCGCTCGTAAGGTGGGAATCGGTGTTGAGCCACTCGGCAGCTTCCTGCGCGGTGGTCTGGGAATTGGGCATGCCGGCGCTGTGCAGCACAGGCAGCGCGGCGTTGCGCACGGCGTCGCTTGCCCAGGTGAGGTCGGTGGCGATCTTGGCGTCGCTGTCGCCGTCGACGACGTTGGCGCTAAAGATCTGGTAGGCGTCGTAGCTGCTCGCCACGGTGCCGCTCACCGTGATGGAACCGGTCGAGGTCGGCGCGGCCTGCGCGGAAGCGGGGAACACAACCGCGCAGGTGCCGATCAGGAGGGCAAGCAGCGCAAACAAGATCGGGAAGGAGCAAACTTTCTTATTCACGACGCTCGCCTCCCTTCGCATTCGCCTTGCGACGAATGTGCATCCAGGCCGCAGCAGCGCAAAGCACCGCCGCGCCGGCAAGGTACGTCAGAGTGACGCCCGACATACCAGAAAGGGGCAAAGAGGTGGAGTAGGTGTTGGTGAAGGTGGGGATGGAGGTGTCGGTGAGGTCGTGGTCCGTGTCGTTGGTCACTTCATTACCGTTGCGATCCCGAATCTGCTTGTAGGTCGCAGAGATGTTAATCTTGCCTTTAGAGCCGTCAGTTGCCTTGACCGTAATCTGATAGACCGACTGATCGAACTTGTAATGCGGATAGGTTAAACTTTCTTCCTTCTCGCGCACATAGTACGTGAAGGTTTTGGAACCATTTTCAAGGTTCTCGAGCTTATATGTCTTCGGCTTGAAATCGACCGTTCTCACATTACCGTTTTCGTTAGTGGAATTCGCGAGATCAATTGTTGCCGTTTCTGGTTTTTTGAAGTTCGGGTCGTCCTCGTTCGCGAGTTCGAATGAGAACGCCTTCATCTCGCCGCCATCAACCTTCTTGGTCACCTGAGGTGTCCAAGAGCCCGTGGGTGCATATGTATTAGTAAAGGTGTTGCCGGTGTTGCCATCGGTGATCTTAATGGAGACATCGCTACCGTTGTTCGGAGTAATCGGATTCGAATTATTAGTCTTGAGATTAGTGACCGTTACATTCGTAACTTAATAGTAGATGTAATCAATATCCAGCACCGGCCGTGTTTCGGTCCTAGTTGTAAGCTCAATCTTGTAGATGGTCTTGTCGTAGTACACGCCATCGACGCCATCGACGTGATCGCCGGGGTCCTCAACGAGGTAGTAGACGCTCGTTCCATCGGAGTTGACCCTGCCCAAATCAAAGACAAAGTTACCTTCAGCGTCGTTCGTGACCCCATCGCCATCGCCAACTTTTGAACAGCCATTGAGCTGCAATTTGCCATCATTATTATTAAAGCTAGGGGCTTCATCACTCTGGCCCGGCTCCAAGAGTTGGAACCTGAATTTTCCCGCATCATCCGCAGTAAGCGCGCGGCCTTCCAGTGCCTTAGTGCCGTTGAGCTTCATCTTGGGATACACACTCACCTGCGTGGTGAAGCCAGCGATTACGTCGCCGTTGGTCATGATTCCGCCACCGTGGACGTTGGATTCGTTGCCCGTGATGAAGAGCTTTGCCGCTTTAATAGCCTCGTCCTTGTCCGGTTTAGCTGGCTTAGCCGCAAGGCCAATCATGTACTTAGCTTGGGCGCCCTCGTACTTGCCGATAGACGTTGGTGTTTTGTCGATCGTGCCCGACCAGTTAGCAGCACCGCCGCCAAGCATTTGTCCAGTTACGGCAGCGATATACGGATTGTTTTCCCAATTGGCAGAATCGTGAATTAAGAAAAGGTCCTCATGGCCGGCTGATTTAAAAGCTTCGGTTATTTCGCCGCCCCGATCAACCTCCTCATTGGCATCCCAGTCCTCGCTCTTCCCGTTAGAGCCACCCGATCGGTTAACACCATTTTCGTCAGAATTACCGAAAATCGCGATGCCATCGGTATCGGTAATGGCAGTCTTACCAGTCGGGCAGGCGGCAAACCCACCGCCAAAGCCTTTGGCATGATTGTTGGTAATCAGCGCGTTATATATCCCGAGCCTTGCCGGCTGAACGTTGTTGTCGCTGCTGCCCTGGACGAATACGCCACCGCCGCCCCAGTCGTTGGTGGTATTGGTCGTATTGTTAGTGATGTAGGCTTTATTGCCGCTCACATTAAATTCGCCAACTGTAGGCGCAGAGATACGGATACCGCCGCCCTCCGAGTTTTGCGCCACATTGCTGGCGATGATTCCACCAGAAAACGTAAACCCGAAAAGAGCTCTATTCCAAGCGCCAGCATAAACGCCGCCGCCAGCCTCGGCAGAGTAGTTGCCCGTGATGTAACCGCCTGCAATTGTGAGACTGCCGCCATTGAAAGCAGCAATGCCGCCACCACCGTGGCAACCGTTACCCTTGTGACTTTCATCGTAGTGCTGATATTTATTGTTAGTAATGTAACCATCCGTAATGGTCACATTAGAGTTCTCAGCACAAATTCCCGCGCCAAAACCGCCTTGATCATTATTTGTACCGTTACCGGAGATAATACCGCCAACCATGTTTACCGTAGAATTCATGGCATAAACGCCGCCGCCACTGGGGGCATAGTTACCAGCGATTACGCCGTCAGAGATCACCAGGGTTGAGCCCTCACCCTCAACATGAATTCCAGCACCAGCACCATCGCGGCCCATAGAAGCACCACAAACGTATCCGCCACTCATGTCGACGGTAGAGCCGTTATCGGCATAAATCAGGTGGCGAACATTTGCGTCCTGATTCGTGGTCAGCACGCCGCTTTGAAGGTTAAACGTACCGCCACAGACGTTGATGAGCCTCATCGTAGAGTGAGCAGTGGTGCCCACGATGGCGCCATTGATGGCAACCTCGTGCCTGAAAAGGGTCTCGGTAGTAGCAGTGTCACTCGAAGTCGACTCAGTCACGTAGTAAGTGAGCTTACTGGGCGTTGTGCCGTCGTAATCGAGCTTAGCAAGGTTGCCGTTTTTGTCGCCACCCTGCTCGAACTTGTTATCAGCCGCCTGCTGCAGATCCTCAATCGTGAGCGTCGCGCCCGCAGGCACATTGAACATGGACATGTTGTTGCGACCTGATTCGGTGCCATTATGCTTAATCTTGTGACCATTTAAATCTAAGGTCACCTCACCTGCGCCCAACGTAATGTCACTTGCATACTCGACATCGGCATTCAGGCGAAACTTGCCGGTTTTTTTATCTTTTTGAAGGTAATCGTAGAGGTCCTGCGCTGTATTAATCTGCGTATATCCGTCCGCGTCTTCCACAGCTAGAGCAATATCGCCCTCATCATTAGCACTGTCATCCGCAGGTTGTACAGCATCCTCAACCCCTGCGTCATCGGACAACAGGCTCGCCGCACCAGCGTCGCCAGAGACTTCGTCATTCTTGACGTCGTTGTTATCCTGCCTTTCGGTATCCACGTTGTTGGTGTTTTCTACATCAGTAGACTCAGTTGAGGAATCACCCGTCACAGTTTCTTCGGTCTGGGCATCGTTGGCAATGGCCTGCGAGATCGGGGGCATGACGAGCGACAGTACCAGGCTCAACACGGAGGCTCCGCACAAAACGCCTGCCAGCACACGGCGCGTCGCTTTATTACTCTGCTTAGATTTGTCCGAATTCGCTTTCATCGATGTCTCCTCCCCAAGAGACCGCGATCTTGCTCTTTCACCATCAAACGTATCTGCGCAATCTGTAATTGCGCTCGTTTAGTAATGCAATTATAACGATTGTTTAAACATCTGAGCAATAAAACCGACATTTTTGTAGCGAGTTCTCAATTCTCTTGACATTTGCTCAGATTTACCTTCGTTTATTCGCTATCTATTTTTTGTTTCTGCTGGTAATTTAGTTGCCTATTACTTTTTAATGGCATTAGATTTATTTGCACAACATTTTGCTCAAGAGCGAACATCCTGTGAACGGTCGAAAATCGACCGTGAGCGGTAGGTCATTAACCGGGATGAATATCCTACCAAATTGATGAGAATATCTTAAACCCATCGGTGGTTGGAAGCATGATGTTCAGACAACAATATTTGAATTTTCCCACAGATTTTAGGCATCAATTCGCCCAAATCGCCTGAGGCCACCGCAAAGGAGCCTGTCCCCTTTTGCAGTGGTTCTCCCCCAGCGCTACAGCAGATGTTCCTCGATAAAGATCGCGATGCCGTCTTTGTCGTTGCTGGCGGTTACAAAATCGGCGGCGGCACGGGTGGCGTCGCTGCCGTTTGCCATGGCCACGCCCACGCCGGCGTCAGCCACCATGCAGGTGTCGTTGTCCGCATCGCCAAACACGCAGATGTTCTGGAGCTCCATGTCGTTGAGCTCTGCCACGCGCACAAGGCCGCGCGTCTTGGACACGCGCGGATCCATGAACTCGTAGAGCCGCTGCGTGGTTTGCAGAGCCGCCGCCTTAACAGTGTTATCGGCAAACGTCGACGCCCGCTCAATCACCCGCGGCATTACCTCGGGTGCCATGGTAAACATCACCTTGGGCTGCGGCTCGCGCAAAAACTCGGCAAAATCGACCACCTGGTAGGGCACGCCGTCGACGCGCGACAGGTGCTCGACGCACGCGTTGCTCTCGGGCACGTAGAACACGCCGTCTCGGGGGCAGACGGGCGTTGCCGGAAGGTCCGCCATGTGCTTGCAGATGCGCGCGATGGTCTCGCCCGGCAGCGGATAGCTCAGCTCGTTGATGTCGTGCGCGCGGTCGATGACCTCGGCGCCGCCGCAACCCACGAGCACGTCCACCAGGCCTTCGATGCCCCAGAGCTCGTACATGGCCTCGGTCGCGTGGGCGTCGCGCCCGGTGCACAGGCCAAAGAGCACGCCGCGCTCGCGCAGGGCGCGGATCGCCGCCACGGTGCGCGGGGACACCGTGTGCTGGCTCGTGAGCAGCGTACCGTCGATATCGCAGAACACGGCTTTGATGTGGCTGAAGGTGGTGTCCATGGGGGCCTTTCTGGGTCGTGCGGCGGTGTGGGGTGTATTCGTGAACGGCGTACATGGTATACCAAGGCACAGGCGCGGCCCGTCAAAGCAAAAACCACCACAAAGGTGCCTGGCCCCTTTGTGGTGATCGCGGCGTCTACGAGCCAAACCATCACAACATTCGACGTTTTTCGGCAAAATCGCGGTTTTCATCGAATGTTGTGATGGTTTTACTGCCTTACGGCACGTTCCAAGTAATTGCGCCCAAACAGCAGCAGCGCCGCGGGAACCGCCGTCACGACCATGCCTGCCCCCACGAGTGTCCGTTGTACGCCAAATGTCGCCGCCAGCCACGGGGCAATCGCCAGCGGCGCCACGCCGGCGAACATATTGCCAAAGCCCATGACCGAGTTCACACGGCCGAGTTGCTCGAGCGGCGCCGTCGTTTGCACGATGGTGTTGTGGAGCGGATTGACGACACCCCAGGCTATGCCCAGGGCGATCTGGCCGACGAGGGCCACGCCCACGTACGGCGTCCCCACATAGAGCAGACTTCCCAGGCCCACGGACATAAGCGCCACAAGCAGCGTTTTAAGGTTGACCAGGTGCGCCGGCAAGCGGAGCGCGAGCACGGCACCCAGCACCGCGCCCACGCCCGAAGCAGACGAGAGCCAGCCCATCCACTCAACGCCGACATGCAGGACATCGCGATAGAAGAACGACTCGAGCGGGTCGAAGGCTCCATAGCCAAAGTTCGAAAGAAAAATGATGCAAAACAGCAGGGCGAGAACGCTGTTGGTAAAGACCGTCTTGATGCTGGTCGCGAAGGTGACGCGGGAGGATGCGCTGGAGTTGGGGCTTTGCCCGACCTTGTCCGATGTGATGTCACCAGCCGCGGGCTCGTCTTCGTACCCGGCCGCCTGACCCGCCCGTGGCTTAAAGCCCCAGCCGGCGATGAGCGCCAGCACGGTAAAGAGCATCATGAGCACAAACACCGCGCGCGACGACGCAGCCGCCGCGACAAAGCCACCCAACGTGGGTCCGACGATAATACTCACGTTTGAGAACATGGCGATGGCGGAGTTGATGTCTTTGAGCTCGACAGGATCGTCGGTGAGGTAGGCCGGATAGGACGTGGCAATGGGCTGGGCGAATCCCATCGTAAGGCCTAAGAACACCGCGCCGAGCAGGACGATGCCGGTCGCGCTACCAAAAGCGATGATCGCCGTGCCAGTTGCGAGCGCGCCGACGATGCTCAGCAAGAAATGGCGGCGCGGACCCCAGACGTCGAGCGCAGCGCCGCCCGCAAAGGATCCCAGGATCACGAAAACGTTCATAAACAGAACGGCCAGCGATGTCGCGACGACCGAGGCATCGTCCGCATAGGTGAGCGTTCCGATGACGCCGATAAAATAACTGGTCTGAAACCCGGTGTAGATGAGAAAGCGCATCGCCACCAAGCGCTTGGCCTGCACGGACAGCGATGATTGAGGCTTTGAGAAAAGAGAGGCGAGCATGGAGACTCCTTGTTTCATACGAATGCGGACGGCGGGCATTCGCCACCGTCTGTCAAATCAATCTATCCGCATGAAACATTAAGGACGCATCAAGCCCCTTCTCTCCGTTTTTCGCCCGTCATGAACTACTTGGTAGATTGTAAGGCATGTCCCACACATCTACTAAAGCAAAATCCACCACAAAGGTGCCTGGCCCCTTTGTGGTGGAAGTGACGTTTGCCCAGATAAAACCTGCCAAAACAAACCTGTCCCTTTTTGGCAGGTTTTAGGCCAGATGATCTTGGATGAGGTCGCAGATGGCTCGGGCGTCGTTGATGTTGATGGCTCGGGTCGCAAAGCCGGCGTCGAAGGCCTGGCGTGCCAGGGCCTCGTTGCAGGCAAGGGCCAGCGTGTGACCGTCGACCAGGTCGAGCGAGCTCTTGCCGCGCAGACGGTCGACACCGGAGCGCGCGACGACGATGTTGTCGAAGCCCTCGGTCTTGTAGCCCTCGATGATCACCACGTCGACATCGTTGTAGCGCGACAGCAGCTCGCGCGCGGGCATCTCGTCCTCCTCGAGCGTGTCGGCGTACTCGGCCCAGCGTGTGGCACAAATCAGGCCGACGTGCTTAGAACCGGCCTGGTGATGGCGCCACGTATCCTTAGCGGGCACATCGATATCGAAGCCATGGTGTCCGTGATGCTTAAGCGAACCCACGCGCAGGCCGCGGCGGGTGA
>CABVAS010000072.1 GCA_902496375.1 uncultured Collinsella sp. | reverse complement strand
AGAGGAAGCTAAGGCGAAAAAACACAAAGAAACGGGATCATCCTAAAACACCGCCGCGCTCGAGTGTCTCAGCAGCCCAGTCGATTGCCATGGCAACCTGGGGCAACACTTTCGTGACCGACTGGACGGCACGAAGATCCTCATCGTTCATCGTCGTGACGATTTGCAGCGATGTCATCGTATCGAGGTCCATTGACCTTTGATTACGCTGTTCGGTCGTGAATTTTGTTAAATCGAGCATTTCATTCACCTCATCTTTCCTGTTTCTCGATGTAGTTTTGCTTTATGACATGCGTCGCCCGTTCGTAGTCGCTGGCAACGTAAGCAGCGTACAGGGCATCGACAACCATAAGCTGGGCCATACGCGAAGCCATGGCACCGCTGCGGACCAAGGGTTCACTCGCGGCGACGCCGAGCACGGCATCGGCCATGGTGGCAAGCTTGGATGATCCATCTACTTTGGTAACGGCCACAACGGGACAGTTGTGACGTTGAGCCTCGGCGGTGCAGTCCAGCACCTCTTGCGTCAAGCCCGAGTAGCTAAAGGCGATTGCCATATCGCCCTCATGCATGTTCTTGGCACACAAGAGCTGATCATGCCAGTCGTCGTACAGATGGCACTCTTTGTCGACACGCATGAGCTTTTGCGCCAGATCGTGTGCGACCAAACGAGAGGCACCAATACCGAACAGATTGACCGCGCGTGCCCGCTTAAGACGGGCCGCGCATCGCTCCAAGACGGTGTAATCGAGCGTTCGTGCCGTCGCCTCGATCGTGCGCACGTTGCTTTTCATCACCTTCCCCACGATACGTTCGACGCTGTCATCCATGGAGATGTCCTCGAGAGCTACGTCTTTCTTGTCACCTAAGAGCGCCAGCTCGGCAATCAGTTCGCGCTGGAACTCCTTGTAGCCCGCAAAACCCAAACGCTTGCAAAAGCGCAAAATGCTCGAGGGCGAGGAGAACGTGACATCGGCAAGACCGCGGACGGACAGCCCGACCACCTCGTGCGGATGAGCGCTTACATATGCGATGACATTGCGTTCCGCCGGGCTCGCGCTGAGCTCACGCTCGCGAAGCCGCAAAAGCAATCCGTTTGCCATCTCAAACACCTCCGTTGAAAAGAATTAAAGACCAACGAACGATTCGTACCGGATACAAACAGCTTTTGCGGTACATTGTGCCGCATCGTGGCGCACAAAGGGCGAGCGTTCTACCGCTCGCCCCTCAAATCCGACCGCTCGGAAATACGCGCGACACAAAATAATTCAACAAGGTCGCATTATCAGAAACGGGTTTGTTACCGGCTAGCGCCTCGCATGGGCGCCGATCGGCCGAGTCACATGGCGCACCAACGCCGCTGCCAGCAATACCAACAGCATGGCGGTGACATAGCCCGCAGCATCGAATCCTAAATCGATAACGTCGAAATGCCTGCCGGGAACAAAGATCTTATGTACCTGATCGCCAACGGAGCAGGCGGCGCAAAAGAGCAATACGGGCACGCAACGGGAGCATACGCTCCACGGACGCCTGGAAAAGCAAACCACGACCACCGAGGCGAACAATCCGACGAAGAAAAACTCTACGGTATGGGCAACGCGACGGACGTTCGTGCCCACCCACATGCGAATGGAAGCAAGTCGGCCAGACCGGACATTCGAAGCAGCCGAATCGGTGCCCCCTGTCATCCCGTTCTCGGCCTGAGCTTCACCCGCGACATCGGCAGCCTGTACGCCCGTAGCCTGACCCTCCACCACACGCGCGGTGGACTCGCTCAGCAACGACGTCTCCACCGCATTTTGCTCCGTCAGCACCCAGATGCCCGCCAGCGTTGCAGCGAACAGAACGATCGCGGTCCATCCGATTATTTGTTTTACGCGCGCCAAGGGCCTACCTCCTTTTTTGAATATCAGCGAGTGTAGCCCCGAATGACATCGCCACCGTATCAAAATTTGAATCGCAACAGGAAGCGACAAAGCGACGCAAACCCCTACCCCGCCTCGCGCATCCAGCGATCGAACGTCCCCACGCACACGCCCAGGCACTTTGCTGCCTGGCTGCGGGTAATATCGCCCGCCTCATAGCTATCGCGTACCAGATCAAACTGAGGAGGGCACGGCTTGCGAGGTCGACCGAAACGAACCCCTCGCGCCCGCGCCGCTGCAATTCCCTCCGCCTGGCGCCGATGGATATTCTCGCGCTCCACCTGCGCCACGTAGCTCAGCAGTTGCAGCACAATATCGGCAATCAGGGTATTGGTCACATCCGGCGTGCCGCTTGCCCTGGCGCGCGTGTCAAGCAATGGCATGTCCAACACCACAATGGCAACCCCGAGCTCCTTGGTAATGCGTCGCCATTCCTCAAGAATCTCGGAGTAATTACGACCAAGTCGGTCGATAGAAAGCACCACCAGCACGTCCCCGTCTCCCAGGACGTGCAGCAGCTCGCGATAGCGCGGTCGATCGAAGTCCTTGCCGCTCGCATGGTCGGCATAAATATTCGCCGAGCCCACGCCATAGGCGCCCAGCGCATCCAGCTGCCGATTAAGATTCTGATCGCGCGAACTCACCCGCGCATAACCATACACCGTCGCCATCTCATCCCCGCTTTCTTGTAAACCTGCCAAAAAGGGACAGGTTTATTTTGGTAGGTTTTACCTCTCAAATAGCAGGTAAGCGGGCGGCCGAGCAGACGGCAAGGTAGCCATGATCCAAATGCGGAGGGCGGCCCCGAAAGACCGCCCTCCGCTCTCCCGCCATGAGTCGAGATTTGGCTAATGGATAAGCTTAAAGTCCAAGTGCCCACGCGTGGTATTGACGCGCGAGACCTCGATAATCACGCGCTGGCCCAGTTCATAGCGAGTCCCCGTGTCGGCGCCCGTCAGCGTAAGCGCATCCTCGTCGAACTCGAACCACTCGTTGCCCAGGCTCTTGATCGAAACCAAGCCTTCGACCTGCGTCAGGTCCAAGCGCACAAAGAGGCCCATGCTGCTAACCCACGAGACGGTTCCGGCATAGCGCTCGCCCAGACGGTCCTCATAGTACTGGGCAATCTTGATCTTTTGCGTCGCATGGCTGGCGGCATCGGCCGCACGCTCCGCATCGCTGCATGCGCGGCAGATCTGCGGCAGAATGCGCGGCAGCGACTCGCGCCCCTTGCCGATCAGCCGCGGCGTACGGACCAGGGCGTCCTTGCCGCCGAGCTGTTCATAGGCCAACTGCAGTTTGAGCACGCGGTGCACCACCAGATCGGGGTAGCGACGGATGGGACTCGTAAAGTGACAGTAGCACGGCGCGGCGAGCGCAAAGTGACCCTCGTTGCGCGGCTTGTACAGTGCGCGCTGCATGCTGCGCAGAAGCAGCGTGTTGACGAGCGGTGCGTTGGCCGTACCGGCGGCAGCATCAACTGCAGCCTGTAGCTCATCGGGACTCCCCAGGGCGATACCGGCAGCACGGCGATCGTCGATGATGCCTAGCTGCGCCAGCGCAACGGCGGCACCGTGCAGGCTATCGGGGCTCGGATCCTCATGCACGCGATAGCAGGCCTCGATATCACGGTCTGCCAGCCACTCTGCAACGCACTCGTTGGCGAGTAGCATGGCTTCCTCGATAAGCGACGTGGCACACGAACGCTCGCGCGCCACAATCTGCACGGGCACTCCGTCCTCATCCAATAGAGCGCGAATCTCGGCCGTGTCAAAATCGACTGAGCCGCGGGCACGACGAATACGACGGCGAAGTTCGGCGAGTTCGTTGGCGGCGACAAGGAAATCGCCGAGGTCGACGTTATAGCCGCGAGCAGTTTCCTCGCACGCAAGACCGCGCTCAAGCGCCTCCTCGCGCGAGGCCTCAGCAGCCGCAACATCCTCAGCGGCGCCTTCCAGCACCGAATACTCAACAGCGTCGGCACGCACCAGCAGCGCCTCGGCGCCGTCATAGTCCATACGCACACGCGAGCGAATCACGCTGGGGTACGGATCGTAATGCCGCACGCGACCCTGCGCATCGAGCTCAATGTCAACGGTAAACGCAAGACGGTCCTCGTCAGGGCGAAGAGAGCATAGGTCACAGGACAGGCGTTCGGGCAGCATGGGAAGCACGCGATCGGCCAGATACACCGATGTCGTACGATGGCGAGCCTCAAGATCGATATGCCCGTCCCAAGCCACATAGTGAGAAACGTCAGCGATATGCACACCCAGCTTGTAGCCACCCTCGGGCGTGCGCTCAAGCGAAATGGCATCGTCAAAGTCGCGCGCGTCGACCGGGTCGATCGTGATGACAAAGCGGTCGCGCAGATCGCGGCGGAGCGGGTCCTTAAGCGCCGCGGACACATCGAGCGAAAGCCCCTCGGCCTCGTCCAGCGCGGCCTCGGGATAGCTATCGGTATAGCCGTAACGCGCCATCACGTATTGAACGCCCAAATCGGGCGCGTCATCTCCGCCAATGCGGCGTTCGATCGTCACGGTGCCCGATTCCAGGCGCGTCGGGTAGGTCAAAATGCGCGCGACAACGGCATCACCCGGGTGGACGCCCAGACGATCCGCCGAGGTATCCTCGGGCAGAATGAAGAAGTCGGCCTTCAGACGCGAATCGAGCGGCTCGATCACACCGAGCGGACCGGCGGTCTGGTACGTGCCCACCACGCTTATGGCTGCACGCTCAACCACGCTTTCGATCACGGCGCGCCGCTCACCGTGCGGGCTGTTCTTAATGCTCACGGCAACGGTATCGCCATCCATGATCTCGCGCTTACCGCGGCCCATGACCTTGTAGTCGCCGTTTTCGGTTACAACGTAGGCGCTATGCTCATGGAGCTGCACGCGCCCGGTCAGGCTCGGACGGCGTTCGCTGCGCACCGGCCCGCGCTGATTGCGAGCTCCACGCTTATGCTTGTTATTGCGCCCCATGGCGCCTCCTAACTATCGATTGCGAACTCCAAAGAGTCTACCCAAATGATTCGCTTTCCTGCCGTCCCCTAGGGATCAAAAAACGGGCCGCCCCATAAGAGACGACCCGTTGGAAGGGATGAATTCCAAGCATGCCTACACGCGCAGGTAGCGGCGCATGGCGATGGCAGAACCAAAGAGACCAATAATCACGCCGACCAGAATCAGCGCAGCATAGGTCACCAGGTAGTACTGCATCGGCAGGGCAAACGACATCCAGCCGATGCTCTCCTGCAGACGCGGGATCATCAGATTGCGCAGCAGCTCCAGAACGCCGATGGAAAGCAGCGAGCCCAAAATGGCCTGCAGCACGCCCTCGGTGATAAACGGGCCACGAATGAAGCCGTTGCTGGCGCCGACCAGACGCATAATCGCAATCTCACGACGACGCGCCGTGATGGACAGGCGAATCGTGTTGTTGATGAAGATGAATGCGATAAAGGTCAGAAGACCAACGAGCACCACGGCGGCGATGCGGATGTAGTTGGTCACCTGGAACAGGCGGCTCACTTCCTCCTGGCCGTACAGCACGCTCGCGTTGACGTCGCCGTCATCCGCGATCTTCTGGAAATCGGCATCCTTCTTGAGCTTCTTTGCCGTGCTCTCGACCTTGGACGGATCGTCCATCTCAATAGCGAAGGAAGCCGGCAGCGGGTTCTGGCCATCGAGCGCGCTCATGGTGGCGTCGGCGTTGCCCGACATCTTGCTCGTATACTCGGCCAGCGCGTCGTCCTTGTCCTTATAGGTCACGGACTTGACGTTATTCCACGTCTTAAGCTCGGCCTCAAAAGCCTGAACATCGGCCTGATCGGCGTCATCACTAATGAACGCGTTGATGACAACCTGATCCTCGACGGTGCCGATCACGGAGTTCAGCATCGCAGAGCCCATGATGAACAGGCCGATGATAAACAGCGAAAGGAAGATCGTGATGACGGCGCCGAGCGAGGTAGTCCAGTTACGGAAGAAGTGGCTGATTGCCTCTTTGAAGGAGTAGCCCACGTTAGTTGGTGCCATAGTTGCCGTAACCTCCCCTCTCCTGGTCGCGGATGACGTGGCCGCCCTCGAGAGCGATCACGCGACGGTGCATGCTATCGACCATCTCGCGGTCGTGCGTGGCGACGATCACGGTGGTGCCGGTGCGGTTAATACGCTCAAGCAGCTTCATGATGCCCAGCGAGATCGCCGGGTCGAGGTTGCCCGTGGGCTCGTCGCAGATCAGCAGCGGCGGACGGTTGACCATAGCACGGGCGACGGCAACGCGCTGCTGCTCGCCACCGGAAAGCTGGTCGGGCAGCGAGTCCATCTGATCGGCCAGACCGACCAGACGCAGCACCTCGGGCACCTGGCTGCGAATGACGCCCTTGGGCTTGCCGATGCACTGCAGGGCAAACGCCACGTTTTCGTAGGCGGTCTTTTGCGGCAGAAGCTTAAAGTCCTGGAACACGGCGCCAATCTGGCGGCGCAGGAACGGAACCTTACGGTTCTTGATCTTCATGAGGTCCTGACCGGCAACCAGGATGCGGCCGCTCGTCGGCTTGACGTCGCGGTTGAGCGTCGACAGCAGCGTGGTCTTACCCGAGCCGGAGTGACCGACCAGGAAGACGAACTCGCCCGGATAGATCTCGATGTTGATGTCGTCGAGTGCAGGCTTGTTAGGCTGTGCCGGATAGATCTTGGTGACATGCTCCATAAGGATGACGGGCTCGACACCGGCCTGCTTGGCCATCTTCTTGCGGCTGGCCTGCGGATCGATGGGCGCAAACACCGACGTAAAATCGGGGTTGTTGAGCGCGTTATCGAGGCTTGCGACCTCGGCTGCCTGATCGCTCTCGACCACCGGGGCAGCAGGCTGCGTGGGGTCGGGAATAGCGGCAAAGAGACCGGACTGCGCAGGCTGAGGAGCCGGCGTCGCAGGGGCCAAGGGGTCGGGAATGCCGGCCATGGTAGGCTGCGGCGTGGCGGCACCAGCCTGAGGCTGCTCCACGCGAGCGGTCACGGCCTGAACGGGCTCAAAACCCGCCGTGCCGGAAAGCGCGACATCGCTGGTTGGATTGTAGGCAAAGGGATCGGATGCCGGCTGTGCCTGATCTGCCGGCTGAGCGGGGGCCTGAGCAACAGGCTGGCCCTCTGAATCCGGAGTGGCGAAACGACTGCCCTGGACGCCTGCCTGCGTCTTGGGGGCATCATCGCCCGCACCGGAGGTACGGAAGTGGTTACCCACTGGTGCTCCTTATCGTCGTGCGTTTAAACTACATGAGCGCTTTGTATTTTAGCAGCATTAGCTTTGCTGCACATAAGAAGCATGACGGGGTTTGGGTCTCACCGACCGGGCGCAGGGTTACCTCCCAAATCGTCCTCGCGCATGGCCGGCATTTGTCCTGCTCCTGCGGAGCTGCGGACAAACGCCGGCCATGCGCTGCGGAAAGATTTGGGAGGTAACCCTGCGCCCGGCCTGCGGCTACTATGGGGCCGACGCACCAACTTGAGATGCTGCGCATACAAAGTTGGAAGGGTCTGAATTGCACTTTGTTGGGATGGGCCCGTTTCCCCATGGGACCTTTGCTTGGCAGGACTCTAATTTAAATTCAACAAAAACAGGGGCGCCCTCTTTGGGGATACCCCTGTTCTGGCTTGGATGTGGTTGTTGAGACGATACTTTGCCTCGTCTTGCCTTAGGCCAGGAACTC
>CABVAS010000071.1 GCA_902496375.1 uncultured Collinsella sp. | reverse complement strand
AGAAAGGAATCTGCATGTCTGAGTTTGCTGCCGGTCCTGCCGGTCGTATCGAGCGTGTCCGTGCCCTGATGGCCGAGCGTGGCTACGACGCCATCGTGGTGCGCGACGAGGCCAACCTTCGTTGGCTTACGGGCGTGAAGGGCGTCTTCGACTACACCTTCGAGTTCCCGCACGCTGCGTTTATTACGGTCGACCAGTGCCTGTTCCACACCGACTCGCGCTACCTCAACAGCTTTGAGGAGAACACGCCCGCCGGCAGCCCCTGGGTCTACGACATGGACGAAGGCACCATCCCCGGTTGGGTCGCCGGCAAGATTGTGGCTAACAAGTGCCGCGTCTGCGCTGTCGAGGACGATATGCAGATTAATTTCTACCAGGGTATTCAGCGCGGCCTGGAGGACCGCTCCGTTGCCTGCATGCTGCCGCTGATGCATGACGACATCCGCAAGATGCGCGCCATCAAGGATGCCGAGGAGATCGAGCTCATGCGCCATGCACAGTCGATCACCGATGCCGCCTTCCAGCATATGCTCGGCTTTATTAAGCCCGGTATGACCGAGAAGCAGGTTCGCAACGAGCTCGAGAATTTTATGTTCGCCAACGGCGCCGACAGCCTTGCCTTCGGCTCCATCGTGGCGAGCGGTCCCAACACCGCCAACCCGCATGCCGTCCCGAGTGACCGTGTCATCGAGAAGGGCGATTTCGTTCTCATGGATTACGGCGCGGGCTACTGCGATTATCGTTCCGACATGACGCGCACCGTTGTGATGGGCGAGCCTACCCAGGAGCAGCTCGACCTGTACGCGCTCGTGCGCCGTACGCACGAGGAGTGCGTCGCTGCCATTCATCCGGGCGTCGAGGGCAACGACATCTTCAAGCTTTCCAAGAAGATCATCGGCGATGCCGGCTATGGCGATTATTACAACCATGGTCTGGGTCACGGCGTGGGCATCGACATCCATGAGCTGCCCAACTTCAACCGCAGCAAGAACACCATCGAGGTCGGCTCGGTTATCACCATGGAGCCCGGCGTGTATCTGCCCGGTGTGGGCGGCGTGCGTCTGGAGGACTACGGCGTGGTCACCGAGAACGGCTACGATCCCTTCACCAAGACCCCGCACGACCTGCACGTCATCGATTGCTAGCCCATTTCGATAGATTTTTGGGGCGGGGCGTCCGGATCGATTCGGACGCCCCGCGTTCTCTTTTTATGCGCTCGCTGCAGCAGCCGTCTGCAAGTGTATAATTTCTATCGTATGTAATTTGGACGCTTGTGCGTTCTGCCCATAACAAGAAAGGTCGCTATGCCTACCATTTCTACCGCCGACTTCAAGAACGGCCTCGGTCTCCGCATTAAGGACAAGGTCTACACCATCGTCGAGTTCCAGCATGTCAAGCCGGGCAAGGGCGGCGCGTTTGTGCGCTACAAGACCCGCGACATCAAGAGCGGGCGTGTCGTCGAGAACACCTGTAACGCCGGCACCAAGTTCGAGAGCGTCATGCTCACCACCCGTGAGTTCCAGTATCTCTACAACGATGGCGCCGACTACATCTTCATGGACAACGAGACCTATGAGCAGGTTCCCGTTCCCGAGGACATGGTGGGCGAGAACTCCAAGTGGCTGCGCGAGAACGACATTTGCCAGCTGCTCTTCGCCGACGATGAGCTCATGGGCGTGACTCCGCCGATGTTCATCGAGACCACCATCGTCCAGACCGACCCGGGCTTTAAGGGCGACACCGTCCAGGGTTCCACCAAGCCGGCCACCATCGACACCGGCGCTGTCATCCAGGTCCCCATGTACCTCAACGAGGGCGAGGTCATCAAGGTTGACACCCGCGACGGCAAGTTCGTCTCCCGCGTCTAGCAACCAACTCTTCTAGGAGGACTCATGCCCCAGGAAATCAAGATTGACGGCATCGGCATTTCGCCCGATGTTCTGACCGCCATCGTCTCGCGCGCCGTCACGGATGTCGAGGGCATCGCCTCCGTGGGCGTCAAGGACCTTGCCACCAACCTTGTCTCCATGATGCTTTCGTCCAAGGCCCCGGCTTCCGAGCCGGCGGTCGAGGCCGAGGTCATCGGCGACAAGCTCGCGCTTACCGTGCGCGTCGTGGTGTTCTTTGGCTATCCGTTCAAGAAACTCGCCGAGGCCGTTCGCGCCGCCGTGGTCGCCGCCATCGACGCCCAGGTGGGCGTCGAGGTCGAGCGCGTTGACGTTTGCATCGACGGTCTCGTTTTCCCCAAGGAGTAACCTTTGAGCCTTAAGGTTTATCGCGGGCGCACGCTTGCCCGCAGTCAGGCGCTGCAGCTGCTGTTCCAGGCCGAGGCCACGGACAGCCCGCTCGAGCGCGTCCTCGAGGGCGATTTCCTGATCTCGAAGGGTCCCCTCGACTCCTATGCGCTGGAGCTGTGCCGCGGTGCCTACGAGCATATCGACCGCATCGACTGCGCCCTGCGCTCCGTCGCCAAGAACTGGGATCTTATGCGCATGCCCGGTGCCGACCGCAATCTGCTGCGCATCGCCGTCTATGAGATGCGCTTCCTCACCGACGAGGAGGTCTCGGACGCCATCGTTATCAACGAGGCCGTCGAGCTTGCCAAGGCCTATGGCACCGACCAGTCCGCTTCGTTCGTCAACGGCGTGCTGGGCAAGATCGCTCGCAGCGAGGAGCTGCCGGGCGAGGACCTGTACCAAGAGCTGCTGGCCGAAGATCGCGCTCGCGAGGAGGCACAGGCTGCCGAGGCTGCCGCCAAGGTTGCGGTTGCCCAGGCTGAGGCTGGCGTGCTGGCCGAGGATGCGGACGCCGCCGAGGCTGTTGTCGACTCCGTCGAGGAGTAGCCATGCCAGAGGGTTCCGTCCGCAACTTCGACGAGATCTCGGACCGCTTGGATCAGATTATCGCGACCGTTCGCTCCAAGGATACGTCCCTGGAGCGTTCGCTCGATCTGTTCGACGAGGCGATCGAGCTGGGCTCCCGTGCGGTCGATATGGTCGATAAGTTTGAGCTGACGCCTCGCGAGGCCGATAAGCTCGAGCAGGAATACGATGAGGATGCGGCAAACGAATCCAAGGATAGCCAGGCCGCGTCTCCTGATACGAATGGTTGATGGCATTCATGAAACGCGTGCGTCTTGATGACGAACTGATTTCACAGGGCATCTGCGCCGATCGCGCGGATGCCCTTCGCACTCTTATGGCCGGCTTGGTCTCGAGCGGCGGCGAGCGTTTGACCTCGCCGGGCCTTAAAGTGACGCCCGGCTTGCACCTGCACGTGAAGGGTCGTATTCCCTACGTGGGACGCGGCGGGCTCAAGCTCGAGGGTGCACTCGATGCGTTTGGGATTGATCCGACAGATCTTGCTTGCCTCGATGTGGGCTGTTCTACGGGTGGCTTTACCGATTGCCTGCTCAAGCGTGGTGCCGCCACAGTTGTTTCGGTCGATGTGGGCCGCGCCCAGTTTGATTGGTCGCTGCGCCAAGACGAGCGTGTGACGCTCCATGAGCGCACCAACGTGACGCAGCTGCCCGAGCTCGGCTACGGCGGCGCTATCGACCTGGCCGTGTGCGATGTATCTTTTACGAGTATCGCGAATATCATCGACGCCGTGCTGGCGTGCCTGAAGCCTTCCGGTTCGTTTTGCACGCTCGTAAAGCCCCAGTTTGAGGCGCCGGCTGCGCTGGTGGGCGAGGGCGGCATCGTGACCGACCCCGCCGTCCGCCGCGATGCGCTCGTGGCGGCGATTGAGCTCTTTGCCGCCAAGGGCCTGTTCCCGCTCGATGTGTGCGTGTCGCCCATCCATGGCGCCAAGGGCAACGTCGAGTTTTTCCTGTACGGCACGAGATTTGCCCCCGGGGAGCGCGCCGACGATGAGCTGCAATCCCAGGTATCGGTTTTGAGCGAGAAAGCTGCAACGCTATGAAGGTCTTTCTGGTTCCCAATTACTATAAGCAAGAGGCGGTCGAGAGCGGCCTGATGCTCGAGCTTTGGCTTTCGCGTCAGGGCTATGAGGTCGCATGGGCTGCCGACCAGCGATCGAAGATTCAAAGCACGCCTGATATCGACGGCTCCGATCTGGTCATTACGCTCGGCGGCGACGGTACGTTGCTGCGCGCTGCCCGCATCCTCAACCATCGCGAGATTCCTATCCTCGGTCTTTCCTATGGTCACCTGGGCTTTTTAACTGCTGCGAGTCCCGAGGAGCGTGACATTCTGCAGGTCGTGAGCGACGCCCTGTCCGGCGAGCTGCATGTGAGCCGTCGCGCTACCATCGCCGCGGATATCGTGTCCGTGCGCGAAGACGGTACGAAGGATGTCGTGCGCACCTTCGCCCTCAACGACATGGCGCTTACCCGCGGTCCGCTGTCCGATATGGTCGAGTTCGACATCACGGTGTCGGGCCACCATATCGATCGACTGCGTGGCGACGGCGTGGTCGTGTCCACGGCGACTGGTTCTACGGGTTACGCGCTCAGTGCCGGTGGCCCCATCGTGAGCCCCGACTATACGGGCATGGTCTGCGTACCCATTGCGCCGCACACCATTCAGGCCCGTGCCTTCTTGACTTCGCCGAGTGATGTCGTCGAAATCTTTATGTCTGATGATCGTCCGAGCGTTCCGGCGATCGCTATCGACGGACAGTTTATTACTTGTGATGGTACGGTCGAGAGCGTGGCTGTGCGTCGCGGGCCCGGAGATGTGTTGCTGCTGGATTACGGCCCCGAGAGCTTCTATAACTCGGTGAGCCGCGTATTCTACGGAGTCCGTCATGATCGATGAGCTGCAGGTTTCCAACATTGCGCTCATTCGCGAGGCGACGCTGCTGCCGAGTGCCGGCCTGACTGTCCTGACCGGCGAGACCGGCGCCGGCAAGACCGCGCTGCTCTCGGCCCTCAAGCTTATTTTGGGCGAGCGCGCGGATTCGTCGACGGTGCGCGAGGGCGAGGCGCTGGCGAGCGTCGAGGCGCGGCTGTTCGACGGTCCTCACGACACGGAGGGTTTCACCGTGCAGCGCAGCCTTTCTGCCGAGGGCCGCAGCCGCGTGAAGATTGACGGTCGCATCGCCAGTGTGCGCGAGCTTTCGGAGCGCGTCGGCGTGATGATGGATCTGTGCGGCCAACACGAGCATCAGCGCTTGCTCGACCCGGCGCATCACGTTGCGATGGTCGATGCCTGGGCGGGACGCTCTGCGCTCGAGGCGCTGGATGCGTACCGCGCCTGCTTTAAGGCATCGCGTGCTGCCGCCAAGGAGGTTCGTCGTGTCGAAGAGGCCTCGCGTGCGCAGGGGAGTCGCGTCGAGGAGGCGCGCTTTGCCCTCGAGCGCATCGGCGAGGTCGACCCCAAGCCGGGCGAGTATGAGGAACTCGAGGAACTGCTGCCGCGCTCCGAACATGCCGAGGTACTGGTTGCCACGGCTAACGATGCCCATGCATCGCTTGCCTCCGAAGGGGGAGCGCTCGATGCCGTGAACAGCGCCGTGGCAGAGCTTTCCCGTATGGCTACCGTCGATCGCAAACTGGGCGACATTGCCGATGCGCTTTCGGATGCCTGCATCTCCCTTGAGGATTGCGCGAACGAGCTTCGTGCCTATCGTGATGGCGTCGCCTTCGACCCGCGCGAGCTCGCTCGCATGCGTGAGCGGTATTCCGACCTCAAGGGCCTGTTGCGTCAGTGGGGTCCCACCATGGACGATGTTTTTGCCATGCGCGATCGCTCGCAAGAGCTGCTGTCCCTGGTCGATGATGGCGATGAGCAGATCAAAAAGGCGCGTGAGGCACTCGGGAGCGCTGAGCGCGAGTTGTTTACCGCTGCCAAGGCACTTAAGCGCGCTCGCAATACGGCGGCCCCGCGCTTCTGCCACGAGGTTGGCCGCCAGATGGCGCGCTTGGAGATGGGTAGTGCCGAGCTCGTCTGGGAGTCGCGCGATCTTCCCCGTGCTGAGTGGACGCCCGTTGGTCCTTCGAGCTACGAGCTGCTATACCGCAGCGGTGCCGGTTTGACTCCACGTCCCCTGCGCCGCATTGCATCGGGCGGCGAGCTCAGCCGCGTCATGCTGGCAAGCAAGGTTGTCCTCGGTAACGCGGACGGTGTCGATACGCTGGTGTTTGACGAGGTCGATGCCGGTGTCGGTGGCTCCACGGCGCGTGCACTCGCGGGCGTGCTGGCAGATCTCGCCGCTACGCATCAGGTGATTGTCGTAACCCACTTGGCACAGGTCGCCGTCATGGCTGACAAGCTTTATGTTGTCAGCAAGGAACCGGGCGATGTTCCCCAAACGCATTTGGACGAGGTAACCGGCGAAGCGCGTATCGCCGAGATCGCCCGCATGCTGAGCGGCGATCAGTCCGAGGCAAGCTTGGCCCACGCAAAGCAGATGCTCGAAGAAGCTCGAGGTTAGGTCGTATCAGCGGTGTTGGTGGGACAAAATAGACTGAAATTTTTGTCCCACTACGCGTTTTACTCCACGACCTTATCCGGTTGGATGAGCTCCTCATAGTAGCTGATGTGCTCTCGGGCGTCCTCGATTTCGGGCAGCAGGAAGTTGTAGATGACCTCTATGATCATCGTGGCGCTCATCTTGGAGAATGCGAAGTCGCCCGTTGTCAGCAGTGCCTCGTGATTGACGGTATTAAAGGTGTAGTCGGCTAGGCGCGCAAGTGGAGACTTGCTGTCGCTGCTGATGACGACTACAGTGGCGCCGCAGTCGCGAGCCGCTTTTGCCATGCGATTCAGTCGGCGCGACTTGCCAGAGTTCGAGATCAGCACGATAACGTCGCCGGGGCGCAACGTGAGCGCAAAGCCGATTGATGTCTCGCTGATGGTGCTCGCCATGCAGCGCAGGCCCAGCTGTGAAAACTTAAATGTCGCATCGAGCGCGACCGCGTTCGTATTGCCCACGGCGGCGAACTCAATAACGCCGGCATTCTTAAGCGCGTGCACAACTGCGGCCAACGTGTCGTGATCAATGCCGTCGATGGTCGCATTAAGCTCACTCACCTTGGCGGCGAGGATATTTTTAAGGCTCTGCTCCATGTTGTCGAGCGAGACCTCGTCGGTCAGGCCCTCGTTGCGCTGACTCTCCAAGTCGCGCGCCAACGAAAACTGAAAGCTGCGGAAGCTGCCAAAGCCCAGCTTGCGGCAAAAGCGCGAAACCGTCGCCTCGGACGTGGCAGCGGCGCGCGAGAGCTGGGCGGCCGTCAGGCGCGGCGCCTCGGACTGGTGCTCCAATATATAGTCGACAATGCGCTGCTCGGAATCGCTGTACCCTTTGTGCGTGCTAATAAGGGAGAGCGCGCTCTTGCTGCTATCGGTCATGGATGGCTCCTGGTTGGCATGAAAATCGGACTCGTTTTTCATGCCATAGTATACGGGCATTTTCAATTACAAGATACACCTTGCCGTTTCAAGTGTTGATGGTAAACTTTCACTTACCGTTTACGGTTATGAAAGAACTTTTCACCGGAGAATTGCGCCTTGTCTCTTCTCACGCGGACGGTAGGTTGGTATCTTTCAAGTGTGGAAAAACGCGCATGGAAGCGCGTGTAGGGGAGCGCCTGCGGGCGCAAAACTTAAAAAGGAGGGACACATGGCTAAGTTTGACATCATCGCCGCGACCGGTTGCCCGACCGGCATTGCGCACACCTTCATGGCGAAGGAGGCGCTGGAGAAGGCAGCTGCCGAGCGAGGTCTGACCATTAAGGTCGAGACTCATGGCCAGGTCGGTGTCGAGAACGAGCTCACCAAGAGCGAGATCGCCGGTGCCAAGGCCGTCGTCGTCGCAGCCGATA
>CABVAS010000070.1 GCA_902496375.1 uncultured Collinsella sp. | reverse complement strand
TAAACGGCTGCTTATCCGGGTAAATAATTTCCAGCATATGTTCGAAAACACAATATGTTGTGTTTACAGCAAAGGCGGGATGCCACCTGTGGCACCCCGCCTTTCAACCTCAACCTTCAAGTTGACCTTGAGGCGATTTTTGCGTCCTTTTACATGGCGTTCACATCGCCCCCAAACTCCCCCACCCAAGGCACGTGCGGCCCACCACCGCGACGACAAGTGGCGAAAAATGGGACGGGCCCCAGATTGCCCATGCGCGCGCAAAAGCACGCCGCAGCAATCTGGGGCCCGTCCCCAAATACCTATAAATATGCAGGCCAGCGATGTGTTAACGATGCGCCAGCGGATGCGCCGCCAGATAGACCTCGGTCAGTTGCGTGCGGTCGACATGCGTGTAGACCTGCGTGGTCGAAATATCGGCATGGCCCAAAATCTCCTGCAGCACACGCAGGTCGGCACCGCCCGCGAGCATGTGGGTGGCAAAGGAGTGGCGCAAGGTATGGGGATGGAGCCCCACCAGCCCCACCTGACGCCCATACCGCTCGCATATCGCATGCACGGCCTGGCGCGACAGGCGACGTCCGTTCTTATTTAAAAAGACCGCCGAGGTCTCGGTTCCGCGGGCATGGGCCGCCAAGCGAGAACGTCCCTCAGTTACATAGAGCATCAGAGCTCGCGCCGCGCTTCCCACCAGCGGGGACAGGCGTTCCTTTGAGCCCTTACCGCGAACGAGTACAAAGCCATCGTCAATATGGATATCGCCCACATCGAGCCCCACCAACTCGCTCACACGCAAACCGCATCCGTAGAGCACTTCCAAGATGGCATGGTCGCGCAAGCCCATCTCGCCCTCGGGGAAGTCTTGATCGAGCAGAGCCGAGACATCCTCCACCGATAGATACTCCGGCAAACGCTCAGCCTTTTTAGGCAGGCGCAACGCCGCCGTTGGATTTTGGGCTACAGCCCCATCGCGCACCAAAAAGGCATGCAGACCCTTCACGGCTGCAAGCGCACGCTCCACCGAGGCATCGGAATAGCCCCCATCGCGACGGTCGGCGACAAAGCCCTCCACGACCTGACGAGTCACCTCTTCAAAAGACACAATACCCGCCCGCTCCAGATAGGCGCAGTACGTCGTCAGGTCACGACGATAGGCCGCAATCGTGTTGCGCGCCAAACCCCGCTCGACCGCGAGGTAATCGAGATACTCCCCCGCCGCCACGGCGAGCGACGAGGGAGTAGCTTCGGTATGTTCCTTATTCGCCGGCACCCTTAGTCCGTAGCGAGGTTCATGGGCGTCACCTGCAGACGGTCGACACCCTCGTGCTGGCCGATCGAAGCGCGTACGAACTCGCGGAACAGCGGCTGCGGGTTGGTCGGGCGGCTCTTGAACTCGGGATGAGCCTGGGTTGCCACATACCACGGATGCACGTCGCGCGGCAGCTCGACCATCTCGACCAGGCGCTCGTCAGGCGACAGACCCGAGATAACCAAACCGGCGTCCTCGAGCTGGTCGCGGAAGGCGTTGTTGAACTCAAAGCGGTGACGGTGACGCTCGTAGACGAGTTCCTCGCCATATGCCTCGCGAGCAAGGGTATCGGCGGCGAGCTTGCACGGATAGGCGCCCAGGCGCATGGTGCCGCCCTTCTCGGTCACGTCCTCCTGCGAGCTCATCAGATCGATGACACTATACGGGCCATCCGGATCGAACTCAGAGGAGCTGGCGCCGGCAAGGCCGACGACATTGCGCGCAAATTCGCACACGGCCACCTGCATACCCAGGCAAATGCCCAGATACGGAATCTTGTGCTCACGGGCAAACTCGGCCGCGAGGATCTTGCCCTCCAGGGCGCGCTTGCCAAAGCCGCCGGGGACCAGGATGCCCGAGGCGTCGCCCAGAACCTCGGAGACATTCTGCTCGTCGAGGCTCTCGCCGTCGACCAGCTGGACGTCCACATGGCGATCGTAGAAGACGCCCGCATGGTGCAGGGCCTCGATAACCGACAGGTACGCATCGGGCAGCTGCGTGTACTTGCCCACGACGGCGATCTTCACCTTGTCGGCGTGATGGTTGGCGTGATTCTGTTTGCGCAGGAACTCGTTCCACTCGCTCATGTCGCGCTCACGCGGGTCCAGACCCAGGCGCTCGCAAATGCGCAGGTCAAAGTCCTGCTCGGCAAGCAGCTGCGGAACATCGTAAATGCTCGCGCAGTCCTCGTTGGTAAAGACGCAATCGGTGTCGACGTCGCAGAAGCTTGCGATCTTTCCGCGGATAGCGTCATCGATATGGTGGTCGGAGCGCAGCACGATAATATCGGGCTGGATGCCAAAGCTGCGGAGCTCCTTGACGGAATGCTGTGTGGGCTTGGTCTTGACCTCGTGGGCGGCGGCGATATAGGGAACGAGCGACACGTGGATGTAGCAGACGTTCTCGGGGCCGGCCTCCTTGCGGTACTGACGGATGGCCTCGACAAACGGCTGGGACTCGATGTCGCCAATCGTGCCGCCCAGCTCGGTGATGACTACATCGGAGCCGGTCTGCTCCTCGATGCGGCGGAACTTGTCCTTAATGGCATTGGTGACGTGGGGAATCACCTGCACGGTACCGCCCAAAAAGTCGCCGCGACGCTCGCGGGCGATTAGGCTTTTGTAGATGGCACCGGTCGTAAAGTTGGAATCGCGGGTCAGGTTCTCATCAATAAAGCGCTCGTAATGACCCAGGTCCAGGTCGGACTCGTAACCATCCTCGGTAACGAAGACCTCACCATGCTGGAACGGGCTCATGGTACCGGGGTCGACGTTCAGATACGGGTCGGCCTTCTGCATCGTTACTTTGTAGCCACGCGACTTGAGCAGACGGCCCAGCGAGGCCGCGGTGATACCCTTGCCCAGGGACGAAACCACGCCACCGGTTACGAACACATGCTTGGTCATATTGAGTTACCTGCGCTTCCCGTAGAAGTTGTTTATCCACATCTTACGGGTCTTCATTGTAATACTCGCGCCGCGGACCGTTCGCAATTTTTCTCGCGTGCGATTGCATTTCTCAATCTTGAAACAAAACGCCGCCCGGTTTCCCAGGCGGCGTCGCTATGGCAAGGGTTACATGCTGCTATCGATCAGCAACCTCGTCCTCAAGCATTTCTTGAACGAGCATGCCGGTACGGACGCCCTCAAGATACCACTCGCCACGTTCGGTGAGGCAAATGCCATTTGCAAGCTGACCGCCGTCGTCGCTATAACGCGAGACGACATCAATCATGCCTTCGGAATCCAAGCGATCGATTGCGGCGCGGGCACGATACGGCGAAACCCCCACGCGCTCGGCAAGCGTTTTGCGCGAGAAACCATACGGCCCGCCATTGTCTTCGGTTTGCTGGTCGATTTCCATCAACACCAGCACCTCAACACGCTTCATATCGTTGACACTCGCACGACCCTTGCCCGCCATAGCAGCCTCCTCAAACCGAGCACGAGCATCTAACGCGCCGTGCGCGACCGACACACCTCACGATGGCAGGTAATATCCATCATGCGGCATCCCGCTAAGGATGAAACAGTTACGGTTATTGTATACCGCTCAAATTGTCTCTAGGCAGGTAAACAGCTATTTTTCGCCGAAATAGGCGCTTTATTGATCAAAAAGCCGTACCGGGCGCTAACCCGATACGGCCAAAATGCAATGCAATTACCGCGGTGCTTCAAACTTAGCGATGGAAGAAACCGCGGCGCTCAAACTTGGGCTCGCAGCACACGTTGATACCTAGTTTGCGCAGTACCGTCTCGTCCGTCGGCGAGATAATCACGCTAAAGAAGGCATCGCAGCCGCGCAGCTGCTCCAGGCCCGAAAGGACGCGAGCGGCCGTCTCACTCGTGGCCGAGGTGATCGACAACGCCATAAGCGTCTCGTCGGTGTGGAGGCGCGGGTTTTTGCTGCCCAGGAAATGCGTCTTGAGCTTGCTGATGGGCTCGATCGCTTCATCGCTAATGACCTCGAGCTCAAGGTCGACGCCCGAGACATGCTTAAGTGCATTCATGATGAGCGAGCTCGCAGCGCCCAGGCGCGTGGAAGTCTTGCCGGTCACCACGGAGCCATCGGGCATAACCATGGCACCCACGGGACCACCCGTCAGCTGCTCCCTGGTGAGGGCCGCCGAGCGCGCCGGTGAGTAGTTCTTATCGATGCCGGCTTTCTTCATAATGATCTTGAGACGGTCGACTTGCTCATCGCCCACGCCGGTACGGCGCACATTTTCGACCGCGGTAAAGTAGCGGCGGACGATCTCCATCTTGGAAGCGTCGCGGCAGGCATCGTCATCGGTGATGGCAAAGCCGACCATATTGACGCCCATGTCCGTAGGACTCTGGTAGGGGCTCTTGCCCAGAATCTTTTCCATCAGAGCACGGACCACCGGGAAGGCCTCGACGTCGCGGTTGTAGTTGACCGTGGTCTTGTTATAGGCCTCAAGGTGGAAGGAGTCGATGATATTGGCATCGTCGAGGTCCGCCGTGGCCGCCTCGTAGGCGATGTTGACCGGATGCGTGAGGGGAAGGTTCCAGACCGGGAAGGTCTCGAACTTGGCATAGCCGGCGGCCGTGCCATGCTTGTGCTCGTGATAGAGCTGAGACAGGCAGGTGGCAAGCTTGCCCGAGCCAGGACCGGGGGCAGTGACCACGACGAGCGGTCGGGTGGTCTCGACAAACTCATTCTTGCCGTAGCCATCGTCGGACACGATCAGATCGACATCGTGCGGATACCCCTCGATGGGATAGTGCAGCTTGGCGGGAATACCGAGCGCGTTCAGGCGGTTGCGGAACACATCGGCAGCAGGCTGGCCGGCGTACTGGGTGATGACCACAGCCGCGACAGCAAAGCCGTTGCCGCGGAACAGGTCAACCAGGCGCAGCACATCCTCGTCATAGGTAATGCCGAGGTCACCACGAGCCTTGTTTTTCTCGATGTGGTTCGCGTTGATCGCGATGATAACCTCGACATCGTCGGCGATGCTCTTGAGCATGCGGAACTTGCTGTCCGGTTCAAAACCCGGCAGCACGCGGCTCGCATGATAGTCATCGAACAGCTTACCGCCAAACTCCAAATAGAGCTTGCCACCAAACTGCGAGATGCGCTCCTTAATGTGAGCAGCCTGCAGCTCGATATACTTCGCGTTGTCGAAACCCTGGCGCATATATGGCTCCCGTCCCGTTTCCATTTAATGTTCTAGGCGATTATAACGGAGCCCGCCCTCCCCGATACCCAGTCCATCAACAGGCACCAACCAAACACGCCCACCGCAACCACCGGGGACCCGGGGTAGATCATTTGGGACGGGAAACAAGGCACTCAGCACCAACAATGAAAACGTCACAGGCAGAGCCAAAGCCAGCGAACGGGCACCAGAGTAGGCAAAGCGCCCTCTGCACCAACAATGAAAAGCACCGCAGGCAGAGGACGGACAGCGAGCGACGTCCAGGACGTACAAGTTGGCATGAAAAAGGCAAGGCATAGACCTTTTGGTCATGCCTTGCCTTTTGAATGACAAATTGTCGTCCTGGGCGGCGCGCAGCGTCGACTGGTTGCGCGGTTCGTAGAACCGCGCAACATAAGTGCGCCCCCTCCCGCGCACGGAACGGGAGGGGGCTAAAGGTAGGAGTCTACCGGTGGGTTGACCCCACCGGACAGACGATGACCAGGTGATCCTTTACAGGATCGTCAAGGTTTCCGTGGGGTACCCGTTGGGTACTTAGATCAGCACGCAGGCGACGGTCAGGATGACGGCGCAGACGACGGAGAGAGCGACAATGAGCTTAAGGGCAAACTTGAGCCAGGTCGTCCACTCGATCTTGGCCAGGGCGAGACCGCCCATGATGGCGCCGGAGGTCGGGGTGAACAGGTTCACGACACCGATGGCGGCGGAGAAGATCATGACCATGACCTCGGGCGAGAAGCCGAGCTTAACAGCCAGCGGTCCCATGATGGGCATGGAGACGGTAGCCATACCAGAGGTCGAGGGGATCAGGAAGGACAGGCCGAAGTAGACCAGGAAGCTCATGGGAGCGAAGATCACGCCGGACAGGCCAGCCAGAGCATTGGCGGCAGCGTCGAGGACGAAGACGTCGAGGCCGGTGTTAGCCATGAGGACGGAGATACCACGGGCGAGGGCGATGACGAGAACAACGGACATCATGTCGGCAGCGCCGGTGATAAAGGTGTTAACGATCTGCTTCTCGGACAGGCCACCGATGATACCGATCAGGACGGCCATGAGGAAGAACCAGGTGGAAGCCTCGTCGAAGTACCACTGGCCAATGGGCAGGCCGGTGATCAGGGCAGACCAGCCCTGGACGACGGCGTTACCGTCGGCGTCGTAGACAGCGCCAGCGTCGAAGAAGTTAGCGACGCCCTCGTTGAGGTCGGCCAGCGGAATGAAGCCGACGATCATGACGACGAAGGTGAAGGCGAAGGCAATCAGAACACCCTTCTGACGACCGGTGAGCTTGACCTCCTTGTGGACCTCGGAAGCAGCCTTGCCGTGAGCCTCTTCGGCGTCCTTGAGCTCCTGCATCGACAGGATGGTGGAACCCTTGTCAGCCTTGACCTTCTTGGCGTAGCTCATCACGAAGAAGATGGACATAGCGGTAGTGACAATCCACAGGACGGCACCGAGGCCGATGATGATGGACTGGTTGACCTCAATGCCAACGCCGGTCAGAGCGTCGACGGCAGCGCCGACGGCGAACGGGTTAACCGTGGAGCCCAGGCAGCCGCAGCCAGCGCCGAGCAGGACGGTAGCGGCACCGACCATGGGGTCGAAGCCAGCGGCCATCATGGTAGCGGCGAGCAGGGCGTAGAAGGGAACGGTCTCCTCGCACATACCATAGGTGGTACCACCGAGGGAGAAGATGAGCATCAGCACGGGAATGAGCATAATCTCGTTGCCCTTAAGCTTCTGCACCAGAACGGCGATGCCGTTGTCCAGGGCGCCGGTCTCGGTCATCATACCGAGGAAGCCGCCCAGGATCATAACGAAGAGGCAGACGGGCAGAGCGTCAGCGAAGCCCTTAATCGGGGCGGTGCAGAAATCGCTCAGACGGGCGGCAGTAACCGCGCCGCCGGACGTGCCGGAGACGATAACGGTAATCACTGCGACAATTGCCAGCAGAGCAAGAAGAATGGTGAACGATGAAGGCATACCGCGCTTTTTCTTAGCGGTCTCAGTCATAGTTCTCATCCCCCCTTCATAAATCATTTAACTTTCTCGTGCGAAGCGGATCTTCCGTGCCGTGCCCACCGCCCGACGCGAGATATTTACCAGACACAGCCGCTCGGGGTGTTCAACAATACACCCCGAGCGAGATGCTAGATGCTCTTACTTGAGCGTGGCGTACATGACAGCCTTGATGGTGTGCATGCGGTTCTCGGCCTCGTCGAAGACCTTGGAAGCGGGGCTCTCGAAGACCTCGTCGGTGACCTCCTGCTCGGTGATGCCGAACTGCTCGCACTTCTCGGCGCCAATGGTGGTGTTGGTGTCGTGGAAGCTGGGCAGGCAGTGCAGGAAGATGGCACCCGGGTTGGCCATAGCCATGACCTCGGAGGTGACACGATACGGGGTGAGCTGAGCGATGCGCTCGGCCCAGACCTCGTCGGGCTCGCCCATGGAGACCCACACGTCGGTGTAGATAACGTCGGCACCGGTGACGCCGTCCTTGACGTCGGTGGTCAGCTTGATGGTGCAACCGTTGGTCTCGGCGATGGGCTTGCAGGCCTCGATGACGTCGTCGGCGGGCATGCA
>CABVAS010000069.1 GCA_902496375.1 uncultured Collinsella sp. | reverse complement strand
CCCGTCGCCTTGATGATCTCAACGGCCTGGTCGATGATCTTTACCGGATCGGCGATTACATCCGAGGTGCCGACCTTCAGGAACTTGCCCTCGGCCATCTTCTGCTCAAAACGATCCTCGTTCTCGACGCCCACGTCGACGGACTCGAGCACCAGGTCGGCGGAATCCACGTCTTCCTGCGTCAGCTCGTTCTCGATACCCAGGCCACCCTGAGCCTCGACTTTGCACTCGATGCCACGGGCGGCGCATTCATCCTGAATCGCCTTCTGGGCCATATACGTGTGGGCGATACCCACGGTACAGGCGGCAACGCCTACGATCTTCATTGCTTCCCTCTTTTCATAGAGTTGCGTGCGCAAGACACCGTTTGCGGAGGCCTCCGGAGCATCCCCTGCCGTTTGGACTTGCTGTCTTTTCGACAAGAACAATATAGGTGCTCGTTTTTCTTAATGCCAGCTTATTTCGGTAAACGCGCAGGTCAGAGCGTTGGTTATGCGATTTAGTTATGCGTTTAACCAAAAATGAATCCTGCGATTTTGCCCTCGATTTCAAAAGTCAAGAAGTATTTGATTTTCTCGGTAGACGGCAGATGCGCATGCCGGTCACAAATTTCGACCCCACCCGTATGCCGCATTTGTTGCATACTCATATGAAAGGAAAAAGCCGCTCACCGAAGCGTATCCTTCACCAAGACTCAAAGTCATCATGTTGGAAAATGCTCATCTGTCGGAAGGAGTCGCTGTGGCAAAACAGCGCGTTACGATCGCAGACGTCGCTCGAGAGGCGGGAACCTCGACGGCAAGCGTCTCGTATTACCTCAACGACAAACGAGAAAAGCTTAGCGAGAAGACGCAGAACAAAATCGCGCGCGTCATTAAGGAACTCGGATACGTTCCCAACGCCCAAGCGCAGACGCTCACCGGCAAGCAAACCCACGTCATTGCCATCATCATTTTGGATAACACCAACAAATGGGCGGGGCTCGTTCTCAATGGCATGGAGCAGGTCATGCTCCCCGCGGGCTACCAGACGGTCGTTTGCACGAGCAACTTTAACCCCGAGACCGAGCTCATGTACGTCGACAAGATGCTCTCGCTGGGCGTCGATGGCTTTATCATCCAGCCCACGGCAAACTTCAAAGCCGTGCATGACCGCATTAGACGCGCCGGCAAGCCGGTCGTCTTTTTCGATGCGGCCATCTATAGCCCAGGTACCAGCTGGATCAAAACCAACCTTTACGACGGCGTGTACAACGCCACACAGGCACTCCTCGACGCCGGCTACGAAGATTTCTTTTCCATTGCCGCCAACATGACCGAAATGCGCACCCGCATGGAGCGTTTTCAGGGGTATGCCGAGGCGCTGGCAGCGAACGGGCAGCTCTACAAAGCGATTCCCATCGATCACAACAAGCCGTCAATCAACGAGCTCACTGAATACTTTAAATTCAAGTTCAATCCCGCCAAGCGAACCCTTATCTTCGTGCAAAATCAGTGGGCACTTCCCCGTGTCTACAAGGCCCTCCAGCCAATGGCCCATCTGCTTCCGCAGCAAATCGGCCTTTTGGGACTCAACTGCGAAGACTGGACTAATCTCACCACACCGACCGTCTCCACCATCATCGAGCCCGTCGACCAAGAAGGTCGCGAAGCAGCCGAGATGCTGCTCGCCCTACTTGACGGAAGCAGCGAACCCGGCGAGCAGCGCATTCTCGAGTGCAAGCTCAACTGGCTCGACTCCACCTCGATCTAGACCGCGGGACAAATGAATCAGTAGCGTTTGTCTCAAATCTTAAGTATTTGTTCGACAGAACGGCCCTTGCCGGCTCCTGCTAGACTGGTAGATTCCCAACCGTCCATCCAGGAGCCTCAATGTCGCGCAAGCCCGCCTACAAGCAAGCACTTTCCATCGGCACCGCCGTGGTGCTGGGGTTTGCGCTGTTTACGGGATCGCTCGACGGAGCGCCCAAGTTGCTGTCGCCGCAAGGCGATGAGCAGGCGGCGGCTCTGGCCGAAAAACAAAACGAGAGTCCCAGCCGCACCGACGACGAGGCAGACCTGGTCGCTCGGCTCGAATCGGGAACGGCGAGCGCGGCGGACCCTCAAAACAGCCAGGACTCCGGCGATGGCTCCGATTCCGCCGCGACCGACACCGATGACGACGTTTCCGCGGGCAGTGCCGCCACCCCCATCGACGAGGTCGAAAACCCCGACCTCAACCGCGCCCGCGGTGTTTATCTCAGCAGCATTCCCGACTACGCCGGCAACCCCTACGTTGCCCTTCGCGCCGACAGCACGCACCCGCTCGGCACGCCGTCATTCACACTCGATGAATACGATCGCGCCACCGAAGAGGGCTGCTTTAAGAAATTCTCCAAGCTCGACAGCCTGGGTCGCACTCGCAAGGCGCTCGCCTGTGTAGGCCCCGAGTCGCTCGGACAGGGAAAGCGCGGCGATATCTCGCGCATCCATCCTGCCGGTTGGCACCAGCAGCGCTACGACTTTATTCCGGGCCAGAGCCTCTACAACCGCTGCCACCTTATCGCCTGGTCGCTCTGCGGCGAAAACGCCAACCGCAAGAATCTCCTCACCGGCACGCGCTATCTCAACGAGACGGGCATGCTGCCGTTTGAAGAGCAGATTCTCAACTATATTCGCGATACGGGCAACCATGTGCTCTACCGCGTCACGCCTATGTATAACGAAGAGGAACTTGTCTGCCGTGGCATGCGCCTTGAGGCGCAATCGGTCGAGGACCACGGCAAGACCCTCTGCTTCCACGTATATTGCTACAACCTGCAGCCGCACGTGCAGATCGACTACACCACCGGCCGCAATCAGGCCTCGGGAGACTAGGACCGACCAAGCTGCCCCAAAGCCTAAATGATCCGTTTTCCTCCGCCCCCAAGGAATCAAAAAGAGCCGCCCCGGTTACCCAGGGCGGCCCTTTCGTCAGCACCTACATTGCAGACAAAATCACGTGCTACTTGGCGCGGCCCTCCTCATAGCGCTCGACCAGCTTGGCCTGAACGTCATAAGGCACCTGCTCATAGCCTGCGGGCTTCATGGTAAAGTCACCCGTGCCGCGCGTGATAGAGCGCAGGCGCGTCGAATAATCCGTCAGCTCTGCCAGCGGCGCCTGGGCAATAACCACGGTATCGCCGCGCTCATCGGTCTCCATGCCCGTCACGCGACCGCGCGATGCCGAGATGTCGCCCATCACAGCGCCGGCGTAGCTCTCGGGGATGGTCACCGTGATTTCCTCGATGGGCTCCAGCACCACCGGGTCGGCATCGGCACATGCCTTGCGCAGGCCGATGCGAGCTGCCGCGCGGAACGCCATCTCGTTGGAGTCGACGCTGTGATACGAGCCGTCGTACACAGCCACGCGAATGCCCGTGAGCGGGTAGCCGGCAATGATGCCGTCCTTCATGGTCTCCTGGACACCCTTGTCCACGGCGGGGATCAGCGAGCGCGGAATACGGCCGCCCACGACCTCGTCCACAAACTCATAGCCATCGCTCGTGCCGTCGGGCCCAATGAGCGGCTCCACGCGCAGCCAGCAGTCGCCGTACTGACCGGCGCCGCCGGTCTGCTTCTTATGGCGGCCCTGGGCACTTGCCGTACGGCGAATGGTCTCGCGATACGGAATGCGGATCGGCACGCTCTTGGCCACGACTTTGGTGCGATCCTCCAAACGGTTGAGCAGCACCGAAACCTGCGCCTCACCAACGGCGGAGATAATGGTCTGGCCGGTCTCCTCGTCGCGGTCGATGCTCATGGTCGGATCGGCCTTGCAGGCCTTCTCGATAAACGTGTAGAGCTTCTCTTCGTCGCCGCGATTCTCGGCCTCGATGGCAATGCGGTACTGCGAGTTGGGGAACTTAAACGCCGCGGCCTCGACCTTACCGGTAATCGAGAGCGTGTCGCCCGTCTCGGCAGCCAGCTTGGGCGCCACGATGATGTCGCCGGCATAGGCGTGACCGACCTCGGTCATATCGCGGCCGCACATCACATACAGGTGAGCCAGACGGTCGCCCTTGCGGGTACGCGCGTTGATCAGCTCAAGACCCGGCTCAAGCGTACCCGTCAGCACCTTGATAAAGCTGATGCGACCCTGCTGCGGATCGGCCAGGGTCTTAAACACAAACGCCACCGGACGGTCATCGTCGCTCGAGATTTTGAGCGAATCACCGTCGATGAGCGGCATCTCGCCGTAGTCGGTCGGCGCCGGAAAGTACGTCGCGATGTCGTCCATCAGCGAGTTGACGCCCTGCTCCTTAATGCAATCGCCCGCAAAGACCGGCACAAAGATGCGCTCGGCGATCGCCTTCGACAGCAGGCCCTCAAGCTCCTCCTGCGTCAGCGTCTCCTCGCCTTCCAGGTACTTCATCATCAGCTCATCGTCGGCCTCGGCCACCAACTCGCACAGATGGTCATGGGCCTCCTCGGCCTGGGCACGATACTCCTCGGGAATCTCCGACTCAACGGCTTCGGTGCCGTTGCAATGGCGCGCCTTCATGCGCACCAGGTCGATGATGCCGTCAAAGTCCTCGCCCTCGCCCCAGGGAAGGGTCACGGCGCCCAGGCGCGTGCCAAAGCGCTCTTGCAGCAGGTCCATCGTGGTCGCAAAGCTGGCCTCGGAGCGCGACAGGCGGTTTACGAACACCGCACGCGCCAGACGCAGGTCCTCGGCGGCATACCAGAGCTTAACCGTCGTAGGCTGTGGGCCGGCCTCGGCGTCGACCACAAACAGAGCCGTCTCGCAGACGCTCATCGCGGCAAAGGCGTCGCCGATAAAATCGGGGTAGCACGGGGCATCGAGCACATTGATGCGCGCGCCCTTCCAGTCGATCGGCGCGATGGTCGTCGAGATGGAAAATGCACGCTTGACCTCTTCGGGGTCATAGTCGAGCGTGGGCTTGGTGCCGTCGTGGCCGCCCAGGCGGGCGGTCTTGCCGGAAAGGTGGAGCATGGCCTCGGCGAGTGAAGTCTTGCCCACCCCGCCTTGGCCTACGAGCACCACGTTCCTTACGTTACCGGTCTTGGGAGCACCCATGATGACCTCCTTGCAGGGCCGCGCGCATTGCGCGACGCCAACGGGGAGAGTTCGCGGTCGGTGCCATCCCGGGAGCAGCATGGTCGGCAGCCGAGCCGACTCACCCTCCAAATGTCCTATGCCACCACCCTACCCTCACGGGCAACCGTCCATGCACACCTTTCGGCACACGTATGAATACAGGCGGCGAGAGGAAGAGACAAGCTTGTGAGGCGATTATTGAACCCCGTCGATGCAAACAAAAAGCCGCCACAGACCGTAAGACCTGCGGCGGCTTCGTCTCAATTAATAGTTGAGTAAATATCTGAGCCTATCCCTCGATACGGCTCAAGAACTCACGGGTGCGCTGCTCACGCGGATGGTCGATGACCTGCTCGGCAGGACCCTCCTCGACAATGCGACCGCCGTCCATAAAGATCACGCGGTCGGCAACATCGCGCGCAAACTGCATCGCATGGGTCACGATCACCATCGTCATATTCTGCGCGGCAAGGTCTTTAATGACACGCAGCACCTCGGCCGTCAGCTCGGGATCGAGCGCCGAAGTCGGCTCATCAAAGAACAGGATCTCCGGATCGAGCGCCAAGGCGCGGGCGATACTCACACGCTGTTGTTGACCGCCCGAAAGCTCACATGGCACCTTGTTCTCGTTGCCCGTAAGCCCCATCTGCGCGATCAACTCACGCGCACGTGCTTCAGCCTGCTCGCGCGGGCGCTTGAGCACGCGAATCGGAGCATCGATGATGTTTTTCATCACGGTATAGTGCGGGAACAGGTTGTAATTTTGGAACACCAGGCCGAATCGCGAGCGTGCCCGCTTGGGCACATCGCCCTTCGCATAGACCGCGCCCGAACCCGCATCCGTCGCAACGGCAAGGTCACCAAACGAGAGCGAGCCTCCGTCGAGTGTCTCGAGCAGCGTGGCACACCGCAGCAGCGTGGACTTGCCGCCACCCGAAGGCCCGATAATCGCCACGACCTCGCCACGCTTGACCTCGAGCGAAATATCCTTGAGCACCTCATTGCCGCCAAACGCCTTGCGCGCGCTTTCGATTTTCATCACTGAGTTAGTCATGATAATAGTCCAGCTTCTTTTCGGCGGCGCCCAGCAGCATCTCGACCACAAAGTTAAAAATCCAGTAGATCAGCGCCGCGATCGCAAACGGCACCATGCTCACCTGCGAGGCGACCAGCGCCTTGGCCGTCGAGAACATCTCACCCACGCCAATGGCAAACGCCAGCGACGTGTCCTTGACCAGCGTGATGATCTCGTTGCCCATCGCCGGCAGAATACGCTTGGCGACCTGCGGCATCACGATATACAGAAACGTCTGCACGCGCGAGTAGCCCAGCACCTCGGCCGCCTCGTATTGACCACGCGGAATGGACTGCAGGCCCGAGCGATAGATCTCGGCAAAGTAACCGGCGTAGTTGATGATGAACGCCACGACGCACGCCGTCCACTTGGAATCGGGCGTGAGCGAAATGCCAAACACGTAGTACGGGGCAAAGTAGATGGCAAACATCTGCAGCATGAGCGGCGTACCGCGCATGACCGAGATATAGATGCGCGCAATCCAGCGAAGCGGCGCGATTTTGCTCATGCGCATAAACGCCACGGGAATTCCCAGCGGAATCGACCCGAGCAGCGTCAGTACAAACAGCTGCAAACTGACCAAGAATCCCTGGCCAAGCATCTGCATCATGACCTGAATAGACATTACTTGAGCACCCAATTATCGAAAGATAGACCATAGCTTGAATACTTGTCGCAGAGATCCTTAACCGTACCGTCATCGTAGAGTGCCTTGAGCGACTCGGTCACGGCGTCGGCCGACTTGGTGTCGCCCTTCTTAAAGCCGACGGCGTAGTGCTCGCTGGACAGCGGCTCATCAAGCTGCGTATAAGCATCGGGCTTGGCGGCAAGCTGATACTGGGCAATCGAAAGGTCGCAAGCCACGGCATCGACCGCGCCGCTCTCGAGCTGCATAAAGGCCGTGTTGTACTCGCCGATCGTGTCGAGCGTGGCAAACGTCGCCGCCAGATCCTTCTGTTCGCCCTCGAGCACATCCTGCGCAGCGGAATCGGTCTGGGTAATCACGGTCTTGCCGGCAAGATCGTCCCAGCTCTTGATGCCTGCATCCTTCTTTACCACCAGCACCTGCTCGTTGAGCATGTACGGCTCGGAGAACGTGTAGTCGTCCTCGCGACCCTCCATGGTAAAGCCGTTCCAGATGCAGTTGATGGCCCCCGAGTTGAGCAGCGTATCCTTGGCATCCCAGTCGATGGCCTCGTATTTGACCTCCCAGCCCTGCTTATCGGCAACAGCCTTGGCCAGATCGAGGTCAAAACCAGTGTACTCTCCGTCGTCGCCCACAAAGCCGTACGGAGGATAGGACTTGTCAAAGCCCACGACGATCTTCTTGGACTCCGCAGCGCCCTTCACATCCTTGGCTGCAGCAGAACCGGCAGCGGAACCCTTACCGGCACCACCACCGCAGCCTACCAGGCCAAGACCTAGAACCGTAGCGAGCGAACCGGCTAGACCAACAAACTGACGACGAGACATATCGGTATTCATGGTATTCCCCCTTGGTGGCACTTTAGTTAGGTAAAGTGAGTCATGTAACGTTCAGAATCATACACTTTAGCGTGATAGAGCACAAGGCGAGTTTGCCCGCCGCGTGAGGGGTGTGGGGGTTAAGTTTCCTGCTCTACAGTCCTGCTCACGACGGAGGCCACATTAAGTGGCCTCCTGT
>CABVAS010000068.1 GCA_902496375.1 uncultured Collinsella sp. | reverse complement strand
AATCCCATTAATTTGCGTTCACGCAGATTTTTTCCCACTCCGTTATTTCCTCGCATTCGGCGTCGTCTATTCCTCCGTCCGCTTTGTCGAAAAGCACCTTCAGATACCACATGGCAGTCGCCGCCGCAGGCCTCGGAATAACCGCCACAGCTACACGCCGCATCAAGAACTCAAAATAGCTGCCAGAGCATATCGCCTTCACCAATCTACAAACCCAGAGACAAAAAGAGGCCCGTTTCCCCACCTAGGGAAACGGGCCTCTTTAACTGCAAAAATTCAAGCAACAGCACCGCCGCCTCTTGAACCACGTAGCCATCAATGCCCAGACAACGCCAACGAGCAGCATTCCTTAAGGGATAGATTTAATTAGGCTAACGCGCCTTTACGGGTGCTTTTTGGACGAAGTGGTCCCGGTGCCGGCGGGCTGTTTGGTAGTCGAGCGATTCCGCAGGCAAAGCCGAGGACCAGCGAGACACCAAACAGCCCGCCGGCACCGGGACCGCATCGCGACACCAAAAAAGCGCCCGTGCGCTCGATGGATTCGGATGCCCGACAGAGGCTCCTTATGGCTGCTTCCTTCCGGACCTGACCAGATTCGGAACATGTCGTCATCCGAACCCATCGAACGCGCTAGGCGCTCGGTATATCTTACCTGCTCCCGCCCGCCAGAGCAAGGTAGCTAATTTGGGACGGAGCTTTTTTGACTACTTTTGCAGCCCGATTGCCAGAGCAGCCAATGAGTAGTCAAAATAGTCCCATCCCAAAATGACCGGCTTGGTGCCGCACCACAGAAAGGACCTATCTACTACGTTTAGGCCGCAAGGGTCAACCATAGCCGGCTTTTTCGAAAATCGGCAAGCTTTCTACCTGCGGTTTTGTTTTTGCAAATTCCGGGATGGTCGAGGGTGGCCGGTTTAACGTAGTAGATGGCCGCATTTCGTGGCAAACGGTCCGACCAAAGACCCAAGGCAGCCAACCTCGAATGGCCATTCTCGAAGTTGCGGTGGAATAGTTCCTGTTTTTGCTGTCTGAGCCGCCAAACAGGAACTAATCCACCGCAACTTATAAAGAGATAGGTTTTAGATACGGCCAAGGTCGTAGGATCGAGCGGCTGCTTCGCCAGCGCAGATAAGGTTGGTGGCGGCTTCCTGCGGATTAAGCGCTTGCTCCAGGTCCATGGGTTTGCGGCAAATCGGCAAAACCAAGTCAATACCCCGCTCACACACCCCATCCAGGTTGTCAGCGCGACCGCCCACGACAGCGATCACCGGTTTGCCACACCGCTTGGCACGGCGCGCCACGCCCACCGGCGCCTTACCGGCGGCGGATTGCTCATCCATATTGCCCTCGCCTGTAATGACCAGGTCGACATCGCGCACGTGCTCGTCAAACCCCACGAGATCGAGCACCGTCTCCACACCCGAGCGTAGCTCCGCGCCGAGCGCCAGCAACGCCGCGCCCAAGCCACCGGCAGCGCCCGCGCCGGGCACGCCAAGCACCGAGCCAAATGTCCGTGCGTTCTCGGGTGTGCGCAACAACCCCTGGGCTCGCGCCTCGAAAATTGCCGCATCGAGCAGGCGACCGTAGCCGACCATCCAGCCGTCGTATCTGCGCAGCACCTCGACATCATCCGCCGGCAGGCCCTTCTGCCCGCCAAACACCGCCAGTGCGCCGCGACGCCCTACGAGCGGATTCTCGACATCCGAAAGCACCACGACACGCATGCCATTCAGTGCCCGAAGCGCTGGCGCCAAATCAACGCTCGCCACCTGCTCAAGGCCGGCAAGACCGGGGGCGACATCGCATCCCTGATCATCGACCACGCGCGCGCCCAGCGCCTGCAGCATGCCGGCGCCACCGTCGTTGGTGGCACTGCCGCCCAGACCAATATAGAGTGTCCTTGCGCCCGTGCGAACTGCGCGAAGCATAAGCTCGCCCACGCCATAGGTCGAAGCCGCCAACGCCGCCGACTCCGTACAACTCGAATACCCAATACCCGCCGCCTCGGCCATCTCAATTACAGCCGAGCCGCGCTCGTCGTCCACCAGCATCTGGGCAGACACGCGATCGCCCAAGGGACCTGCCACCTCGCAGGTCACAATCTCACCGCCGCACGCGTCGATGGCGTCGAGCGTTCCCTCGCCGCCATCCGCCAGCGGCAACGCGCGCACCTCGGCATCGGGCCACACACGGCGCATGCCCTCGGCAACCGCCGCCTCCGCCCGTGCACTCGACACGCTGCCCTTAAAGGAGTCGATCGCCAGCAGCACACGGCGGGGCCGGCGGCACGCAGGGCCAAAGTCAACCGCCTCAACGGCGATATCTTCGGCACACGCGAGCGCCTCGGCATGAGCGGCATGCGCCTCAAGATCGGCCCCACAACCGCCATCAGCGCCGCCTGCTCCGCGCAGACCGCCAAAATAGCTAATCAGCAGCTCACGGCATTCATCCGCCAGGACCCCAGCCGTCACGTTAAACCGATGATTCAGGCGCGAGTCGGCATTCAAATCGTATAGGGATCCCAGCGCGCCCGCCTTGGCATCGGCGGCACCGTATACGCAGCGGCCCACGCGCGCGTTGACCATGAGACCCGCGCACATGCAGCAAGGCTCGAGCGTTACATAGACCGTGCAATCGGAAAGGCGCCAGCGACCGAGCGACCGAGCGGCAGCGCACAGGGCCGCGAACTCTGCATGAGCCGAAGGATCCTGGTCGAGCTCGCGCCGATTGTGCGCCCTCGCGACGATCTCGCCGTCGCGCACCACTACGGCTCCGATGGGCACCTCGCCCACCGCCGCGGCGGCTCGCGCCACCGCCAGCGCCTCGCGCATGAACTTCTCGTCGATTTCGGTGATCGTCATCGTTCGCCTTCCCTGTTGCAAATTCAAAACGATGCTATCATTACGACTCACGGAGAGATGGCAGAGCGGTTGAATGCGGCGGTCTTGAAAACCGTTGAGCGCGAGAGCGTTCCGGGGGTTCGAATCCCCCTCTCTCCGCCACTTCTAGTGATGCACCGGTGTCATGGTCCGCTCAAACAGCGCATCGACCACGTCGGCTATCTCAGGTCGACGCTCAAGATCGTGACCCGACTCCCACCATATCGTGAAAAGTCGAATAATACCGCCGGCGACAAACTCAGACGTCGTCTCGAGTGACACGGGGGCCAGGGCATCCTCGGCAAGCACGTTCATCACACGCTCGCGGATGGAGCGGGCAATGCGATCGCAAATAACGTTGGTCAACATGCCCGACATGCTGCTTGCCAAAATGTTATCCATGAGCCGCTCGTGCGCCAGAATCAAATCCATGGCATCGTCCAAAATCGCGTGCCGAAGCGCGCGCACGTCCTCGGCAGACACCGCGCCGGCCTCATCGGGCTGTTTTTGCGGCAAGCCCGACATGAGCTCATCGATATAAAAGGCGAAGTAATCGTTTTTATCGCGAAAGTGCTTATAGAACGTCGTGCGGCGAATCATGGCCCGGTCGCAAAGCATAGCAACCGTCAAATCCTCAAACCGATACTCTTCCAAAAGCTCGGTAAAGGCATCGAACAGGGCACGATAGGTTTTCTTGATGCGAAGGTCCATCCGTATCGCCATCCTCAGGGCAAAGACAACACTCGTCAATCTGTCGCATATCTTACACCTGTACCTCGCGCGCTTTGCCCCGGTGCCGACCCCGCCGAAAACATAACGCTTGCCGGAAAGTTCGGCACGGCAAAACGTTGCGGGTATACTAGTAGCGTTATACCAACGGCAGCTGGCGCATGCCGCCGCGGCCATTCGAAACGGAGACATCATGATTACCGTCATCATCGGCATCGTTGTTGTCATTGTGATTGTCTGCGCCATCGCCGGCATCTACAACAACATGGTCACCAAGCGTAACCGCATTGATAACGCCTGGCAGAACATCGATACGCAGCTGCAGCGCCGCAACGACCTGATCCCCAACCTGGTCGAGACCGTCAAGGGCTACGCCAAGCACGAGCAGGAGACGCTCTCCGCCGTGATCAGCGCGCGCAACACCGCCGTCAAGGCCACCACGCCCGAGGCCAAGATGGAAGCCGACAACGTGCTGACCGGTGCGCTGCGTCAGCTCTTCGCCGTAGCCGAAGCCTACCCCGATCTTAAGGCAAACACCAACTTTACGCAGCTGCAGGCATCGCTCGAGGATACCGAGAACAAGATTAGCTACGCACGCCAGAGCTACAACGATTGCGTGCTCAGCTACAACAACGCCATTCAGACGTTCCCGGCTGTCATCTTTGCCGGCATCTTTCAGTTTAAGGAGCGCCAGGGCTTCGAGGCCGCCGAAGCAGCCCGCCAGGCCCCGACCGTCAAGTTCTAGTAGTTTGACAGCGCATCCTTAATCGGCCAAATGTATAAACCGCCCCGTCGAGTGCATACTTCGACGGGGCGGTTTCCTTTTTCGCAAAGGTCCCCCTCTAAGCGCCGTGCATTTTTAGGAGTATTCAACATAACCAAGAGCTTCGGGCGCCACGATAAGTGCCAAAGACCGCGAATATCCCTGCAAATCAAACGCTGCCAGCCCATAACCCCGCCCATCATCCGTAGAAAACATCGAGAACTCCCGATTTTTTGCCCGAGGTCGGTATGCAGGGGCCTTCGATTGCAGAATACTCGCAAAAATGCACGTCGCCACCACCCCCACATGGCGCGAACCAAAACAAAAGCGCGACCTTCCTTTCCGGCGCACTCCGCAGGACGAAAGAACCCCCGCCGCACGTAGTGCGCAGCGGAGGTTCTTTCATGTCCGAGGACGCGCCGGAAAGGAAGGTCGCCCTCGGGCCGGACAGCTAAGACAGCTTACGCGACGGTGTAAACCCAGTTGTGCTTGTCCTCGACAGCACCGGACTGGATGCCCGTCAGGGTCTCGCGGAGCTTCTTCATCACGGGGCCGATCTCGGTGTAGCCAGCCGGGAAGGTCACGGTCTCGTCGGCGCCGTAAACCTTGTTGTCGATCTCGCCAACCGGGGAGATGACGGCAGCGGTGCCGCACAGGCCGCACTCCACAAAGGTGCCGGCCTTGACCTCGGCCCACTCGACGGGACGCTGGTCAACGGTCATGCCCAGGTCCTGAGCAACCTGAACAAGCGAACGACGGGTGATAGAGGGCAGGATGGAGTCGGTGTGCGACTGCGGAACGACGAGCGTACCGTCCTCCTTCACGAACAGGACGTTGGCGCCGCCGGTCTCCTCGACATAGGTGCGGGACTCGGAATCGAGATACAGGTTCTCGGCATAGCCCTCGCGGTGAGCCTCCATCGTGGGCTTGAGGGACATGGCGTAGTTCAGGCCGGCCTTGATGTTGCCGGTGCCATGCGGTGCTGCACGGTCACACTCGGAAACGCGCAGCTTGACGGGCTTGAGGCCACCCTTAAAGTACGGACCGACCGGGGTCACGAGAATGCGGAACGTGTACTCAGGAGCGGGAGCCACGCCGATCACGTCACCGGAGCCGATCATAAACGGACGCACGTACAGGGTCGCGCCGGAACCGAAGGGCGGAACCCAGGCGGCGTTGGCAGAAACGACCTGCTTGACGGCCTCAACGAACTTGTCCTTGGGAAACGGGGGCATCTCGAGGCGCTGGGCAGAGTTATACATACGCTCAGCGTTCATGTCGGGACGGAAGCAGACGATGCTGCCGTCCTCGGCGGTGTAGGCCTTCAGGCCCTCAAAGACCTCCTGGCAGTAATGGAAGATACCGCCGCACTCGGAGACATGCAGGGTGTGGTCGGTGGTCAGGCCGCCCTCGTCCCACTCGCCATCCTTCCAATGAGCCTCGTAGCTGTAATCGGTCTTCATGTAGCCAAAGCCGAGGCTACCCCAATCGATATCCTTCTTCTCGACAGTCATATGTCGCTCCTTACATACACAGTTGCATACTCGCGAACCCGCACGCAAGGACCGAGGCCGACCGCGTCGCAACGTCGCACGCCCGGAGCGTAGAGCCGGACGGGACACGCGAGCAGCATCAAAGCCGATGGCACGTCGATTCGCATGCACGAGATTGTACTCCCCGCACGCGTCTGATAAAACGCTTTTCTTTAACTAAGTAAAGTATTTTCATTTGACCGAAGCAAAAAGGCCCGCCACCGTAAGCGGTGACGGGCCTCAACTGTACGGTCTGCGCGCTGGCTCGAGCTAGGCGTTCTATTTACCCAGCTTGGCCTTAACCAGACCGACCACGGTCGGGATGATCGACACGGCAACGATGCCGATAATCAGCAGCTCAAAGTGCTCTTGCACAAAGGGAATGCCGCCAAAGAAGTAGCCCAGCAGCGTAAAGACCGTCGACCAGGTAATGCCGCCCAGCACGTTAAAGACGACAAAGTTGCGCCAGTGCATGCCGCCCATGCCAGCGATAAAGGGCACAAAGGTGCGGATAAACGGGAAGAAGCGACCCAGGAAGATGGCCAGGTGACCCCACTTGTCCAAGAAGTCCTCGGACTTTTTGATGCGCTCGGGCGTCATGGCCTTGACCTTGCCCGAAGCGATGATCTTGCGGCCAAAGAAGTGACCGATCATAAAGTTGCACTGATCGCCCAAAATGGCAGCGGCCCATGCGGTGGCCAGAAGCGCCACGATGTTAAAGCCGCCGTTGTGGGCAAAGAAACCCGAGGCGAACAGCAACGAATCACCGGGAAGGAACGGGAAGAACACCACGCCCGTCTCGATAAAGATGATCAGGAACACGCAGCCGTAGGCCATAAGCGGGCCGGCGGCGATCCAGCTGGCGATCGCGGTGCGCGGGTCCTTAAGCAGCTCGGCAATAAAATTGATGAAACCCATGAAGTAAAACCTCTCAGTTGTGGGCGCGGATACGTCCAAGTTGACCAGTATACGGTTGCGGTGCCCCCTCGTGCGCAACCCCACAAAAGCATGACTCCATTACCAGCAAGTTTGCATAACTGACACTTGTAGCGCAAAGCCGCCAAGATTGTCCTTTTTAATCCCTAGCGAATCGCTATACTTTATTGAATCGCATTGCCATGGCGCTAAGGGAGGGCGGCCGGTGAGCTTTATCAATACCATTCGCGAGGACATCAAGACCGTCCAGGCGCAGGACCCCGCCGCGCAAAACGGTCTGGTCATCTTCCTTTCCTATCCTGGCCTGCACGCCAAGTGGAACCACGTGCCCGAGCACTGGCTGTGGGAGCACGGTCATCGCTCGCTCGCCCGCGTGCTCTCGCAAATCACCCGCCACATCACCGGCGTCGAGATTCACCCTGCCGCGCAGATTGGCAAGCACTTCTTTATCGACCACGCCATGGGCGTCGTCATCGGCGAGACCACCATTGTGGGCGACAACTGTGTGCTCTACCAGGGCGTCACGCTCGGCGGCACCGGCAACGAGACCGGCAAGCGTCACCCCACCCTGGGCAACAATGTCACGGTGGGCACGGGCGCCAAGGTGCTCGGCAACATCTGCATCGGCAACAACGTCAAGATCGGCGGCAACTCGGTCGTCGTTAAGGACGTCCCCGACAACTGCACCGTCGTGGGCGTGCCGGGACGCATCATCAAGCGCAACGGCTGCCGTGTGTTCGAGGAGAGTTTCGACGCCAAGCAGCATCGCGAGTACATGCCCGATGACGCCGCCGAGCAGTCCGCCCTCAACCGCCAGGGCATCACCGAGAATGCCCGCCGCGTCAAGGAACTCGAGCGAGAGGTGGCCGAGCTCAAGGCCCTCGTCGCCAAGCTCGTGGACGAACGCTAGGAACGCAAGCGGCACAAAACGACATCGGCATCAACGCAAAGGCGCGCCAGGGAATGAACTGCACCCCAAAACTTGGACGGCTTAAATAAAAACTACGCCGCAAGGGACT
>CABVAS010000067.1 GCA_902496375.1 uncultured Collinsella sp. | reverse complement strand
ATCGAGCAGCACAGCATCGGGTACCCGTCGCGCCACGGCGGCCTTAAACTCGCCATCGCACGAAAAGCCTTCGGCCTCAATCCCCTGCTTGCGCAGTGCATAGACCGTCAAATCCCTGATGTTGTCATCGTCCTCGACGTAATAGATCATGTTGAACCCCTTTGCGGCCGGCATGACCGCATCTTAACCCTAAAGGTACCTTTACTAGATGGTATCAGCCAAAACGTCCCGTCAAATAATCCGCCGTGCGCGGATCGGTCGGATTCTTGAAGAGTTGCGCGGTGGGCGCGTGTTCCACCAACTCACCCAGCAAGAAAAACGCGACCGAGTCGGAGATACGCGCCGCCTGCTGCATATTGTGCGTAACGACCACGAGCGTACAGGTCTCTTTGAGCTCGCAGGCCAGCTGCTCCACCACCAGCGTCGACACAGGGTCGAGTGCCGAGGTCGGCTCGTCCATCAGCAGAATGTCGGGCTGCACGGCAAGTGCGCGGGCGATGCACAGGCGCTGCTGCTGTCCACCCGAAAGACCCAGGCCCGACTCGTTGAGCTTGTCCTTGACCTCATCCCATAGCGCAGCGCGACGAAGGGAGTCCTCGACCAGCTCATCGAGCACGGCGCGATCGCGCACACCCATACCGCGCGGACCGTAGGCGACGTTGTCATAGATGCTCATGGGAAACGGGTTGGGGCGCTGGAACACCATGCCCACGCGCTGGCGCAAACGGCAGATGTCGTAATCGCCCAGGATATCTTGACCATCGAGCGCAATCTTGCCCTCGATGCGGCAATCCTTGATGCTATCGTTCATGCGGTTAAAGCAGCGCAGCAACGTGGACTTTCCGCAGCCCGAAGGCCCGATAAACGAGGTGATCTGCTTGTCGCGGATCTTGATATTCACGTCCTTGAGCGCATGATGGTCGCCATAGAACAGGTCGAGGCCCTCGACGTCGATGCGCGTCGGCGAGGCGGCAAGATCCTCTGCCGTGGGGCGAGTCGCATCCCCAACCTCGCGCTCGTGCGCGGCCTCAGCCTGCGCCTCCATGAGCTCCTCAAGCTCTGTAGGCTCCATCGCCGCAGCAGCCGTCATACCGCATACCTCCATATCGATATCAATTCAGCAGTATCGATAGTAGGAATCGCGGCTCATATGCACGTGAGCGCATTGTCAAGTGTTTGTAAGGGCACACTGGCTATGCGGCGGGCAGCTCGATGGTGAATATCGTGTGTTCGGGCGTCGATTCACATGCAACGGTACCGCCGTGTGCCGTGATGATCTCCTTGGCAATAGCAAGGCCCAGACCGGCACCACCGCGATTGGTCGCACGCGCCGCATCCAGGCGATAGAACTTCTCAAAGATCACCTTGAGCTTAGCCGCAGGGATGGGATCGCCCTGATTAATAAAGCGCACGCGCACGCCGCCGTCGTCTTGGCGCCTGGCCTCAATCGTGATAGTCGAGCCCTCATAGCTATAGGCGACGGCGTTTTTCATGATGTTGTTGAACACGCGGGCCATCTTGTCGCCATCCACGAGCACCGTCAGGTCCTCGCGAATATCAACTTGGGCTTCCTTATGCTGCTCGTTGAGGATGGGATAGAACTCGTCAGCCACCTGAGCCAGCAGCAACCCCAGATCAACATAGCCGCGCGTGAGCACGATATCGTGGAAGTCAAAGCGCGTGATATCGAAGAACTCTTCGATGAGCGCATCGAGCCGGTGCGCCTTGTCGAGAGCCACGCCCGTAAAGTGCGCACGTTGCTCAACCGGCAGCTCGGGAGCCTCTTGCAGCAGCGAAAGATAGCCCACCACACTGGCAAGCGGGGTGCGTAGGTCATGTGCCAAGTACGTGACCAGATCGTCCTTGCGATGAGATTCGTCACGCAAGGCCTGTTGCACCTTGCGCTCACGGTCACGCACGCGGTTAAGGGCGCCCTCGACCTCCAAGAAGTCGCCGTCGATGTTGTCCCAGGTGTCGGGGTGATCGATCAGGCGATCTTGAATACGAGCAGCCAGCACACAATCGGCATGCTGCTCGCCCTGCTCGTAGCCCTGGTAGTACAGGGCGCGGCCGCACAAGAACAGCACGCACGCGGCAAGCGCCAGCACAAAGCCAAGCATGTTGAATACAAAGCCGGCATCGAACAACACCGGCCCTTCGATGCCGCCGAGCGCCATGGCGCCAATCGCCAACGTCATGGCCCACGCGGCGCCGCCAATCACCACGCAGCGGCACACGATCTCAAATCGATCGATCAGCAAAAAGCCGACAAGCAGCACCGCCAAGATTCCGACGATGTTGTCGATGCCAATCAGCAGCAGGCTCAGCAAAAAGAGCAGCACCGTTGCAAGCGCGCGGTTGTCGACGACCGACCTCACGTATTCAAAGAGCCGATCGGGCACCTCGAACGCTTGCCTATCGTCTTTTGTCATATCAAGATCCTCACAAGCGAAAAGCGTTATTCGATGATGTAGCCGACGCCCCAGACGTTTTTGATAAAGCGTGGCTTTTGTGCGTCGTCGCCGATCTTTTCGCGCAAGTGGCGAATATGCACCATCACCGTATTGTTGGAGCCGGGCATAAAGTCCTCGTTCCACACCGCGCGGAACAGGTCCTCTACGGCCACCACGCTGCCGCGATGCTCGACCAGATACAGCAAGATTGAATACTCGGTGGGCGTGAGGCGAACCGGTGAACCGTCCACTGTCACGGAACGAGCATCGCGGTTGATCTCCAAGCCGTCGAGCTGAATGGTCGGCGACTCAGCCGCCTGTGCACGGCTACCGTAGCTGGTGTAGCGGCGAAGCTGAGCGTGCACGCGCGCGATGAGCTCCAGCGGACGGAACGGCTTAACCACGTAATCGTCCGCGCCAAGCGAAAGGCCCTCGATCTTGTCTTGCTGGGCATCGCGCGCCGTCAGCATGATCACGGGATAGGTATGGCTGGAACGGATCGTACGCAGCAGCTCAAACCCATCGATATCGGGCAGCATGACATCAAGCAGCGCCAGATCGAACTCCTGCTCCAAAATCGCCTTGGCAGCATCGGCCCCACTATAGGCAATCTGGACATCAAAGCCCTCTTTTGTAAGGTAGATGCCAACCAAGTCGGCGATGGCCTTCTCGTCATCAACTACCAAAATGCGCTCGTTCATGCGTGCTCCTCTCGCGCTCCATTATGCCTGAGGCGACGCACGCCACACACAACAAGCGTGGGTGATTAAGTCGGCCTTAAGCACCCTTGTGCCCGTTCGGGTGCGGATGTGGGCCAAGCGCGCACGCGATGATCGCCGACGCCGGCAAACGATATACTCTAGTTTCAGAAGAGACCATCCCGTCGAAAGCGAAATCTGTGAAGTCCCTCACCTCTTTTGCAAAGCGCTCAGCCCAGCTTGCCGCCGGCTTTGTCTGCGCTATCGCCCTTGCCGCTGGCGCGCCCACCGTCGCCGGCGCCCAAGTGCTCACGACCGACAATGTTTGCGGCAAAACCGCCGATGCGCGCGGCATCACGGCCGAAAACCTGCCCGATATCGATGCGACCAATGCCCTCGTCATGGGCAAAGACGGTACCGTCTACTATGCCCGCGGCGCCGATGAGCAGGTCAAGATTGCCTCGATCACCAAGGTCATGACCGCAATCCTAACCGTCGAGAATTGCAAGATGGACGAGAAGGTCACGGTGAGCAACGCCGCAGCCACCGTGGGTAATTCGACCGCTGGCTTGCTCGAAGGCGACGAGCTTACCGTGGAGCAGGCACTGCGCGGCCTGATGATTCCCTCGGGCAACGACGCCGCCATCGTTCTCGCCGAATATGTGGGCAAGAAGATCGACCCTAAGACCAAAGACGCCGAGGCCACATTTGTGAAGGCCATGAACGAGCGCGCTAAGAAGCTCGGCTGCACCGGTACGCTTTTTGAAAACCCGCATGGTCTGGACTTTGATGAGTGGGCTGGCAATATGCACTCAACCGCACACGACGTAGCGCTGATGATGCAGGAGGCCATGAAAAACGACACGATCCGCGAGGTCGTAGCGAGCGAGGATTCCTGGATCGAGGTCACGGGCGCCGACGGCACCGACCATTCGCATTCCATGGACACGCATAACTATTTGCTGGGTCAAGATGGCAACATCGGTGGCAAGACCGGCACCACCGACGACGCGGGCTATTGCTTTACGAGCGCCTACAACCGCGACGGCGACGAGATCTACACCGTTATTTTGAACTCCACCACCACCGATCAGCGCTTTACCGATACCGCCACCCTTGCCAATTGGTACTACGGTCACAAGGTGACGGTCGCAATCGCCAACACGCAGGAAAAGACCGCCAACGGCAACCCGCTTATGGCACGCATTAGCCAGACAGATTGGACGGACAAGACGATCGACGCCACACTCGCCGATCCTACGGCGCAAGCGACCGTGTTTTCCCTTGCCGGCGAGGTGACCGAAAAGGTTAGCCACGACGATCTTTCGGGCACGGTGCATGTGGGCGACAAGGTGGGCAGCGTTACGCTCAAGCAGGACGGCACCAAGATCGCCGTCATGGACCTGGTTGCCGACGAGGAAGGGGCAGGGCCGAATCCCATTGAGTGGCTCCTTGTGAAGCTCGACCGCCTGGGCCGCCGCATCGACAACCGCCCACTCACGGCAGAAAGCGAGACCGTCGCCAAGGCGCCCGAGATGTAAGATCGAAGAACAATACACTCGCTGAAAGGAGGCGTCCGAAAGGATGCCTCCTTTTTTTGAGGGTTCGAATCCCCAGCGCCCTTTCTCGATAATAAAAAAGGGCCCCCGATGGGACCCTTCTTTAAAGTTAAACTGGCGGAGAGCTGGGGATTCGAACCCCAGATGCCCTTTTGGGGCATACTCGCTTAGCAGGCGAGCACCTTCGGCCTCTCGGTCAGCTCTCCGTAACAGCCGTTCTATAGTAACCAAACAGCCAAGGATGGGCAAGAGGAAATTTTCTAATTGCCTAGCATCCTTTCCTCCTTGGAGGCTTCGCCTACCCCAGCGAGCGGTTGAGGGAGCCGAGCTCGTCGTTGCCCATGGTGCGCCACATTTGGAAGATGCAACCGCGTGCCAGGAAAAAGAAGCCGTTGTCGACCAGTTGTACAGCGGCATCTGCCAGCTGATTCGTCACGGCGGACACTGGCGGCAGCTCGAGTCCAGCCTTGCGGATGGTCTCGACCGCCTCCTCGAACGTCGGAGGCTCGCTGACGCCCATCTCATTCATAAGGCCCTGCATTTCTTCCAGCGCACTACTGCCCGATTCCTCACCGCGCGGCACCAGACGGTAACAAGCCAGCGCTAGGTCGAGCTGATCGCAATTCCAATAGGCAAACGCCAAGCGATAGAACAGGTAGCCGATTGCAGAACGATCGCTGGCAATACGTAGGCCGTGGCGCGCCACCTCGATAATCTCGTCAAAGCGCTCCAGACGCGCAAGAACGTTGATGAGCGCAAAGTGCGATTGCATGGACGAGCGCGCCAGATCGTAAAGATGGCGCACCTCGGGCAGCGCTCGTTCAAAGTCCTCTTGCTCGACGTAAAAGCTGCAGATCTCGTGCTGGGCAAAGTACAGCGCATCGGGCGCACGAAGGATTCGCACAGAGCGGTCTTCTTCCAACACCGGTAGCACCATGCGCACCAGCTGGTTATCGCAAAACTGCGTTTGAACCGGACCTGTCGCCAAAAGCTCGGCAACGGCGCACTTAGCCTCCAACTCCTCAACAAGACGGGAAAAGCCTTCAAAAGCACCTGTACGGTCGACTTTTGCCTGCTCGCGCAATTCAACAACACGGGCCACGTATGGGTCGTCGTCCTCTTCCATGACCTCCAACTCGTCAGCCGTATCGGCAAGCAGCAGATCGCGCAGCGCCGGCGGCAGCGTGCGATGGTCATCACGCGGACGAGCATGAACCTCCGCAGGCTCAATCGTCTCCGGAGCGGTTGACTCATACGCCTCAAGCACACGCTTGCACGGCATATCGTCCATGTCCATGCTCTCAAGATCCTTGGCGACAGGCACGCAATCGGCCAGATAGGCCGCGCGCCCAAAGAAATACGTTGCGACAACGCGCTCGCCCTGCTCACTGTCGGGAGCAGCAATCTGCACATAGCAGCGCGTGATGCAGGCGCCCGCGGCAAAACACGCTGCCGCAAGCGTGAGTGCCACGCGCGCATCGTGCTCCGCGGCCCAGATTGCGCGCGTGTCCTCGTCCAGCTCGCGCCAGGCGTCATCCTGAGCGTCGTATTCACGTTGCGGCATGGCATCAACGACAGACTGCCCAAACCGAACGAGCATAATCCCCTCGGCAACGTTTGCCCGATAGGTATAGTCGAGCCGCGTGACCACGTTGAGCGCCTCAACGATTCGCGCAAAACGCGTGCGCACGTCCCACTCGCCGCCCGGCTGGCACGAAACCGTTCCCGGCTTGGCCCACGGGTTATCGCTCGAAGCCGTATCGAGCAGTCGGGGAACATCGTTGGTCGTCTTGGCGATATGCCACGCATCAAAGAGCGCGCAGCCCTCAAGGCTCGGCGAGGATGCCGCAGGGACCAATCCGGCCCCGATGCGCTCAAGGATGCCGGAGAGGCGGTTGAGACGGCACTCGATGGCAAGCAGCATGTCAATCTCGTCCTGGTCCAACAGGCTACGATCAAAATTGAGATAGAAAATCTTTGAGCGATCAATGCGAGCCAGGCTCATCTCGGACTTGGCAGCGATGGTGCGCAGGCGGGGCAAGTCAATTTCGCTCATAAGGGCGGCGGCATAGCGCTCGATACCGCTCGGATTCTCGGCATGGTCAACGCGGTAAAGCAGCGTCTCGATAGCATCGGGGAGCGGTGCCGTGTTAAAGCCCAAAAACACCTCGACCGGCTCGGACAACTTTACGAGCTTGATCTTGTCGACAACGTTTTGCATACCCTCGTCGAGTCCGCCGGCGTCCGCCGTGTTCACAATAGCGCTTTCGGAGTTGGCAAATATCACGTAACGCAAGAACATCGAGGCCATGAACTCGCCGTAAGGAAGGGCGCGGGTCGAATTCCATGTCTCGTGGTCGGACTGCTCGCGCATGGGGCCTTCGGGAGAGCCGGCAGTTTGCGCACACGCGCGCATTGCACCGTTGGCTTCCCTTACCATGATCTCACCAATACCGGAATCCGACTCGTCAAGGACCAGTTCCATGTCGGGATCGTTGGGCAGCGGAGCCTCGCTGACGGGGCGGTCCACCTTGTACACCTCACCCGAAACGCTTACGTAGCCCAAAAGCGACACATGACTTTTGCCAACGAATTCGACGACATAACAAGATTCATGCTGATCCTCGCCAAAGAGTTTCCAGACCACGCCATATGAGCGTCCCGCAGGCTGCTCGGGCATCGCCGGAAAGCGCTTCTTAGGATCGAGAAACCTGAGCTTGTATGTCGGACGCTCTGCCACGAAATATCACCCTGATCGGTCGTTTGAAGAAGGAGTGGTCGCGGATGGGCCGCGACACCTACTCGGAATCTTACACGAGTCGACAGGAAATCGTCCCTTTGGACGAAAGCACTCAAGCTGGCGTAAAAGAAAAGCCCCCGTTGCCGGGAGCTTTAATCTCAAATGGTGCGGCGTATAGGATTCGAACCTATGACGTTCTGATTCGTAGTCAGACCCTCTATCCAGCTGAGGTAACGCCGCGACTTGTTGATTATTATGCACATCGACTGAATAAAGGTCAAGCATTTTTCGAAAAAAGTTATTGAATTTGATTTTTACTCATTTTGACCACTTGATGCGATCTTCGACGCATCGCGATATAAGAAAAGCCTCCGTTACCGGAGGTTTTAAAATTCAATTGGTGCGGCGTATAGGATTCCGCGCATCCGCTGCGCGGATCCGCACCGGCTTCGC
>CABVAS010000066.1 GCA_902496375.1 uncultured Collinsella sp. | reverse complement strand
CCAGGCCCGATTTTGCCTCTTGACAATGTCCTGCTCATATTAAAAGGAACGTCCCTAACTGCCGGGTTTAGGCTGTTAGATCGAGTTCGTAGAGGAAGCTTTCGCGCGGCATGTCGTGACGGCGCTCTTCGCGGTTGGCGCGGTGCGTGGCCGTGCGCTTAAAGCCGTGCAGCTCGTAGAACTTCCACGAGCAGTTGGAGTCGGTGTACAGGTGCGCCCTCGTCGCTCCAAGCGAGGACAGGTGCGAGACGGCGGCATCGAGCAGAACCGTGCCAACGCCCAGGCCATGGACATCGCGATCCACGGCAAGCAGCGTGACCTCGTTGTCGTGCGGCAACGGGCTGCTCTCGAGCAGGCGGTTGTTGGTTCGGATGGTTGCGCGCACAAACGAGAGATACTCGGCGCACGCATCGGGCTCTAGCTCACGCATCTGCGATAGCAGCGCGCGTTCGGTATCCATCCAATGCTCGTTGATAGTGGCGCCGGAGCTCTGTCCCGCACGCGCGAGCGAAATGCCACGCGCCTGACCGTCGATTACGGCAACCTGTGAAAACGTCGACGACGAAAGGCAATAGGCGAGGTCGCACGCGGCCTCAAGGCGGTTGTACTCATCGTTATCCGAATTGTTATGCCAAAGCTGCTGCAGAATCAGCGCGATGGCGTCGAAGTCTTCGGTATCAAACGGTCGGTAGAGAACCCGCGAGACCATGGTGCCTCTTTCTTTTGCGGATGCATATCGAGCACAGTTCTACCACGCCATTGGCATCTAATTATGGTGCCCCTGTGTTCCATGAACTCACCGTGCCCGGTGCCATGCCCATCCCCTCCGCTCGCAAACTTTTTCTGCACATGCGCCCGTTGCGGGGTGCATCGATGCGCTCGATGCGCTACATTAAATCAGTATTTTCAATGCCGCTGCGCGAGCGCTGCAGATCGACGTATCACCGACTCACAGAGCACGGCGGCGTACCAGACAGGAGGACTGCATGGGATCTGATGTGAAGATCGCACGCGCGTTGATCTCGGTTACCGATAAGACGGGCGTCGTCGATTTCGCACGGACGCTGGTTGACGACTTTGGCGTCGAGATCATCTCTACGGGCGGCACGGCTCGTGCCATCGAGGACGCGGGCGTTCCCGTAACCCCCATCGAGGAGTTCACGGGCTATCCCGAGATGATGGACGGCCGCGTTAAGACCCTGCACCCCAAGGTTCATGGCGCGCTGCTGGCCCGCCGCGATTCCGAGCAACACATGCAGGAGGCGGCTCAGCACGGCATTAAGCTGATCGATCTGGTCGTCGTCAACCTGTACGAGTTCGAGAAGACCGTCGCCAACCCCGAGGTCACCTTCGCGGACGCCATCGAGCACATCGATATCGGCGGTCCCTCCATGTTGCGCTCTGCCGCCAAGAACGCCACGAGCGTTACCGTCATTTCCGACCCGGCCGACTATGATGCCGTCCTGGCCGAGATGCACGAGACCGGTGGCTGCACCACGCTTTCCACCCGTCGTCGCCTGCAGGTGAAGGTCTACCAGACCACCGCCGCCTACGACACGGCTATCTCCCGTTGGCTTGCCGCCCAGGCAAGCGACGTGGCGGACACCTCTGCCAAGCTCGAGATCTCGCTGGAGAAGGTCGACGACCTGCGCTATGGCGAGAACCCGCAGCAGAAGGCCACGGTCTATCGCTTTGCCGAGGGTTGCGAGAACACCGCGAGCTCGCAGTTCCCGCTCGTGGGCTCCGAGCAGATCCAGGGCAAGCCGCTCAGCTACAACAACTATCTGGATGCCGACGCCGCTTGGAACCTGGTCCGCGAGTTCGACGAGCCGGCCTGCGTGATTCTCAAGCACCAGAACCCCTGCGGTTCCGCCGTTGCCGAGGACATCACGGCTGCCTACGACCGAGCTTTTGCCTGCGATCCCAAGAGTGCCTTTGGCGGCATCATCGCCTGCAACCGCGAGGTTCCTTATGAGCTGGTCGAGCACTTTGCCGATCAGAACAAGCAGTTCGTCGAGGTTATCATCGCCCCGAGCTACACCGACGAGGCGCTCGAGCGCATGGCCAAGCGCCCCAACCTGCGCGTGTTGGCGACCGGCGGCGTGGACCACGGCGCCCAGGTGGAGCTGCGCTCCATCGACGGCGGCATGCTGGTACAGGAGGTCGACCACGTGACCGAGGACCCCGCGACCTTTACGTTCCCCACCGACCGCAAGCCCACCGACGCCGAGATGGCCGAGCTCGAGTTTGCCTGGAAGGTCTGCAAGGGCGTCAAGTCTAACGCCATCCTGGTCTCCAAGGGCAAGGCCGGCATTGGCATGGGCCCCGGTCAGCCCAACCGCGTTGACTCCGCACTGCTGGCCTGCGAGCGTGCCGAGGACTTCTGCGAGCGTGAGGGCGTGGAGAAGGGCGGCTTTGCCTGCGCAAGCGACGCATTCTTCCCGTTCCGCGACAACGTCGACGTGCTTGCCGCGCACGGCGTGACCTGCATCATCCAGCCCGGCGGCTCCAAGCGCGATGACGAGAGCATTCAGGCCTGCAACGAGCACAATATTGCTATGGTGTTTACGGGCGCTCGCCATTTCCGCCACTAAGTTCCGCTTTGGGACAAAATAATCTCCGCAAAAGACGGCTGCTCCGTTTGGAGGGCCGTCTTTTTGGTATAAGAGGACGGAATGACTAACACGAAAGGTACAACCATGCCCCAGATTGATGATGCCGAGCTGTTTGGCAATGCCGAGGATCAGCGTGCGTACGAGGACTTTTGCGCCAATCAGGAGGCGGTCGAGAAGTTTACGCTCGACAAGCCCGCGCTTGTCTGCCGTTGGCGCATGTCCAATAAAAAGGTGCCCATGCTCAACCGCCACATTCGCGCACTGTCCGAGCGCCTGGTGCAGGGCGAGCCGCTTACCCATAACATGCTCAGCTGGGCCAAACAGCACGTTGAGTGGTCGCTTGCCGAGGGCGATTACACCGCGCGCGACGGCGTACTCATGCTGGTGATCGACATCAACGGCAACGCCGCCATGACGGTGGGGGAGTACGAGCCGCTCGCCGATACGTCGGCCAAGGCGCTGCGTGCCCGTTCCGCCGAGGCCCGCTCCGAGGCCGACGAGACCGGCGTGGCGCCCGAGTTGCTTGCCGCCGTCAACAACGGCGAGCTTGCCTTTGTGGCGCCGGCGGACGAGTGCCTGTGCGGCACGGCGACGCTCATCGAGCAGCTGGCCCAGACCAAGGGCATCCCGGTCACGCGCGTAGATATTCCCGCACAGCTCAAGGGCGCGCTGTTCCTGGTGAGCGACGAGCACGGCGTGGTCCCCGCAACTGAGACGGACGCCGCCGAGGCCGACGCCGCGACGGTAGCCTTCTTCGCCGAAGGCTACGAAAAGCTCCGTGCCCGCCGCTCCTAACCTCAAGGCGGGGTAGGCTTACTGAAGCGAGCGAGCGCGTTCGATGGCGTAGGCGAGCGACAGCTGCTCCATCTCCGGGGCGCATTTGTAGCTCAGTCCGGTGAGAGCTGTCACCTTATCGAGGCGATATCGAATCGTGTTCGGGTGCTGGCTAGTCTGCTTGGCGGTTCGCTCGATACGTCGGTCGTTCTCGATGAATGCGGCGAGCGTGGATTCCAGTTCGCTGCCATGCTCGCTGTCGTGCTCGCGTATCGGCGAGAGAATCGCCTCCGAGAACGATCGCATCTCCGGGGTTTCCGCAAAAGGCATCACGGTTCTCAGGATGCCGAGCTGCGTATAGCGGACGGGGCCCTCGGCTCGTTGACAAGATAGGCGCTGTGCGTAAATCGCCTGCGAGATTGCCTGCGCCACCGCCTCGTCTCCAAACAGAATATCGCTGATGCCGAGCCCTTCCGCTCCGCCATCGATGCTGCTAGCCTCGATGAGCTCCGTGAGCGCCTGCACGATTCGCTCCACATCGAGCGTCTGCTCCGAGTCGCTTGTCGCTACGAATAGCAATCCTCCGTCATAGGGTGCCAGCATGTTGTGGCATCCGGCGAGGGTCGATTTTGCACAGAGACGTTCGATTTGCAAAAACGCACGCGGGTCGAGGGGTTCTGCAAACGATGCGAACAGGGCGACCGCTTCGTCCAGAAATGACGGGTTGAGGCTTCGGATGCGTCGGCAGATGGACTCGGGCGATACGTCTGTCCTCAGGGCATCGATCTCGCGCTGTGCGAAGTCGATGGACGCGAGCTGCTCGATATGCCGTTTGACCTCATAGATGACGCTGTCAAAGAACAGTAAGTCGTCGGTCGTGAGAAAGACCGGGTAGTGCCGCGCGTTGGCGTAGCGGATGGCTTGGTCGGGAATCGGGATGTGCAGGACGTTTTTGATGATGAGACCGCTCGTTCCCTTGGCGACAAGGTATTTCACGGCTTCAGTGATGAGGTACGGGTCGTCCTTCGCATAGAGGAAGGTGCTGAGGACGATCTCGTCTGAGGTGAAGTTGACGCGCTGATACTTGTTCTTGAGGCCGGGCATGAGTTCATAGTCGAGGATCCCGACGCCAGAGACGGCACGCGAGACGCCATCGCTGCCGGCGATTAGACGGACCGATCCCTCATATTCCCGTGAGAAGTCCGAGACGGTGTATAGCATCAACATCACCCTGTAAATCAATACAATTAATACCGGTATAAATAGGATAATCGCACATCCGTATGCCGTTGATGCGACAAATAGTTCAAATATCTGCTGATAGAACGAAAAATCAGATCGAGAATCGTTGTAGATTCCAACAAGAAATGATCCTTGGCGGCATCGTTACTAAACCGTACAGTGAAGCAACGTAAAGCTTTCACTGAAAGGAGCGATGATGGGGCAGATGATGGTGCTTTCGGCTGAGGAAGTTTCCAAGGTGCTGACGATCGAGGATGCAATCGCTGCCGTGGAGGAGGCATATCACCAGAAGGCAACGGGCAAGGGTGTTGCGTGGCCGATGGTATATGAGCAATTCGAACCCGGCGTGGCCGATATGGATATCCGCTCGGGCGAGTTGGCGGGAAGCGGCCTCTTCGGTCTCAAGCTTACTGCTTGGTTCTCTCAGAATCCCAAAAAGGGGCTGCCCGAGATCTTCGGCACCACGCTGCTGTGCGACAACGCGACGGGCGAGCCGTTGGCGCTGCTCAATGCCTCCGCCGTCACTGGACTTCGCACCGGTGCCGCCGCTGCGCTCGGTGCCAAGTGGCTGGCTCGGGCGGATGCATCCAAACTGCTTGTTGCGGGCGCCGGCCATATGAGCACCTATATGGCGGCGGGCGTGCTTGCCGCCTGTCCCAAAGTGAACGAGGTCAAGGTGTGGGAGCCGGTTTCCGATGCCGCGCCCGAGGCCCGCGTCGAGCGCATGCGAGACGAGGTCGCCCATATCTTGGGCGCCTGCGAGCATGCTCGCGAGGCATCCACCTATTCCATCGAGGCGACGGCTGACGGCCAAGGTGCCGCGGCGGAGGCCGACATCATCGTGACGATCACGCCGGCGACCAAGCCCATCATCCCCGATGCATGGGTGCGTCCTGGTACGCATATCTCCTGCGTCGGTGCCGACATGCCCGGCAAGCAGGAGCTCGCCTCGGCGCTTGTCGCCCGTGCCGCTGTTTACGTCGACGACCGCGAGCAATCGGTCGCGTCCGGTGAGCTGGAGATTCCGGTTGCCGAGGGCGCCATCACGCCCGAGGACATCAAAGCGGAGCTCGGCGAAGTCATCGCCGGCGCGGCTACGGGGCGCTCGGATGACGAGCAGGTGACGGTGTTCGATACGTCGGGCATCGCCGTTCAGGACCTTTCGGCATCGAAAATCGCCTACGACCGCGCCGTCGAGGCGGGGCTGGGTACCGTGGTGGAGCTGTAAGAAAGTCAAGGAAAGGAAACGACAATGCAGATCAAGGATTTCGCCGTCGAGCAGTGGATGAACGAGTGGGAGACCAAGTGCACCCACAACGTTGCAGAGACGTGCGTCTACTCCCTCACGCTCGACCAGCTGTTCGAGCATACGAACACTGACAAGAAGGCGTGGCTCGATAGCCTGTGCTCGCGCCGATTCACCTACGGAGACATCGAGGGGCAGCCCGGCTTCCTCGAGGGGGTCGCGCGTCTCTATAAGACGGTCGAGCCCGGGCATATCGTGCCCACGCACGGCGCGACCGGTGCCAACTCCCTGGTTATTTCCACGCTCGTCGAACCGGGCGATCACGTAGTCTCCGTCAAGCCCACCTACCAGCAGCTTTACTCGATTCCCGAGATGTGCGGCGCGAAGGTCGATATCCTTCAGCTCGATCGCAAGAACGGCTACCACGTCGACGTCGACGCGCTCGATGCCCTGGTGACCGACGATACCAAGCTCATCTGCATCAATAACCCGGACAACCCCACGGGCGCCCTGCTCGACACCGATACGCTCAAGGCGATTGTCGAGGTCGCGCGCAAACACGACGCGTGGCTGCTCTGTGACGAAGTCTACCGTCTGCTTACTCAGACGGATGAGTACTCCGAGTCCGTGATCGACCTGTACGACAAGGCCATCGTCACCGCATCCATGTCCAAGGTCTGGTCGTTCGCCGGCCTGCGTCTGGGCTGGGCGGTCACCAAGAGCCCGGAGCTCCGTCGCGCGCTGCTCTCGCATCGCGACTACAACCTGATTTCCGCCGGCATATTCAGCGAGTCGGTGGCGGAGCTGATTCTGGGCAACGCTTCCGTGATCCTTGAGCGCAGCCGTCGCATCGTCCGTCAGAACCTTGCTGTTCTGGAGAAGTGGGTCGAGAGCGAGCCGCACCTGTCGTTCGTTAAGCCCGAGGCGGGTACCACCGCGCTCGTGTATTACGACTACGACATCGACTCCAGGACGTTCTGCATCGACATGATTAAGAAGTCCGGCGCGCTCGTCACCCCGGGCGATTGCTTCGAGGAGCCCAAGAGCATGCGCATCGGCTATGCATACTCCGATAACACCGACGACCTGCAGAAGGGCCTGGATGCCATCTCTGCATACATGCGTACGCTCGAGTAGAGGCTCGAGGTCGAAGTGATGAGGCCGATCGGTTTAGGACCGGTCGGCCCCTATTTTCTCTCAAGACTACCGAACGCTTTTGTCACATTAGGTGCCCACGGGGTCGTATCGCTGCGACGCTGTGGGCATAATGGTGTGAAAGGTGCATGTTACGCGAAATGGGAGGACACATGGCGCTGATCTATGTCGTTGAGGACGACGAGCCCATTCGTCGTGAGCTTATCGACATCCTTGCCCGCGCCGGGTTTGAAATCGAGGCCTGCGAATCGTTTGAGCATGTCTCGCGCGATATTCTCGCCGCCGCGCCCGACCTGGTGCTGCTCGACCTCACGCTTCCCGTCAAGGACGGCCAGCATATCTGCCACGAGGTTCGCCGCGAATCCGAGGTTCCCATCATCGTCCTCACGTCGCGCACGACCGAGATCGACGAGGTCATGGCCATGACGCTCGGTGCGGACGACTTTGTTCCCAAGCCCTATAGCGCCCGTGTGCTCGTGGCGCGCATCAATGCCTTGCTGCGTCGCACCGCGGCGGCGGGCGAGCGCAGCACGCTCGTACACAAGGGACTGGAGCTCGACCTTGCACGCTCCATGGTCACCAACACGCTAACCGGCACCAGTACCGAGCTCACCAAAAACGAGCTGCGTATCCTCTCGCTGCTTCTGAGCCGCGCGGGCAAGATCGTTTCGCGCTCGGCCATCATGCAGGACCTGTGGGACTCCGACGCCTTCGTGGACGATAACACGCTCACCGTCAACATCAACCGCCTGCGCACCACGCTCGAAAAAATCGGCATCAAGGGGTATCTGACCACGCATCGCGGCCAGGGCTATTCGGTTTAGGGGCCGGTTATGTCGTTTGGCAAGTTCTTTAAAGATGCGCTGCTTCCCGTCGCCGTGTGGACGTGCGGCGTGCTGCTGAGCTGCTTTGTGC
>CABVAS010000065.1 GCA_902496375.1 uncultured Collinsella sp. | reverse complement strand
GGGCGGCGATGCCCGAGCCCGCGTACACGACCTCATCGAGACGAGCCTGCAGACTCCCGAGGAAAAGGCTAAGCTCGAGGTTCGCGCCGACGAAATCTTCGCCACGCTCATCGATTCCGGCGTCGTCGTTCGCACCGAGGTGCCGCCCGCGCCCGACGCCCCGACTGACGCCGCGCCGGACATCGACTATGCGCTGACGGTCGATCTGCCCGAGGACTTCGCGCTCGATCAGCCGCTCTCGCCGTTCTTGCTTGCCGCGTTGGAGCTGCTCGACCCCGAGAGTGAGACCTATACCATGGATCTGATCTCGATGGTCGAGGCAACGCTCGAGGATCCCAAACAGGTGCTGCGTGCACAGGAGCGCGCCGCGCGCGACCGCGCGATGGCAGAAATGAAGGCTGACGGCGTCGAATATGAGGAGCGCTTGGAGCGCATTCAAGACGTCACGTACGAAAAGCCGCTCGAGGATTTGCTCGACGCCGCTTTTGACAAGTACTGCCAGGAAGTGCCCTGGGCCAACGACTATCAGCTCTCTCCCAAGAGCGTTCTGCGCGATATGCTGGAAAGCACGAGCGATTTTAAGGGCTACATTCAAAAGCTCGGCATCGCCCGCTCCGAGGGCATTTTGCTTCGCTACCTGGCAGAGGCCTACCGTTCGCTCGACCGCACCGTGCCCATCGAGAAGCGCGACGAGCGCCTGCGCGACATCATCTCGTGGCTGGGCTTTGTGGTGCGCTCGGTGGACTCGAGCCTGGTGGACGAGTGGGAGAACGCCGGCAACCCCGCTGCACTCGACGCCGCACCGCCGCAGGGCATCGACGAGGTCGTTGCGGACCGTCGCGGCTGCACGCTGTTGGTGCGCAACGCACTCTTCCGCCGCGTGACCCTTGCCGCCCGCGAGCACGTTCGCGACTTGGGCGAGCTCGATGAGGACTGGGGCATGAGCGAGGTCCGCTGGCAAAGGGCGCTCGACGCCTATCACGAGCAACACGAGGAAATCCTCACCGACGGAGATGCCCGCAGCGCCGCGATGTTTACCATCGACGGGAGCGACGAGAAGACCGATCACGTGTGGCACGTGCACCAGATTTTTGCCGACGAGGATGGCGACCACGACTTTGGCATCATGGGCGATGTCGACCTGGATGCCACGCAAGACGGCGGCGAGGTCATCTTCAAAAACTACCGCGTCGGCTTTATCGAGGACCTGCTCGAGGACTAGCCGTACATACTGGAACGAAGCGGGGCCGTTGGCAATATCGCCAGCGGCCCCGCTTTTGCACTATACGCTATCCCCTACTCGGCATCCTCGACCTCATACGAATCCGCCTCGGCGGGCTCATCGTTTGCCCCTGTCGCAGCCCCGCGTGCCTCGTCAAACGCCGCCTTCATGGTCTTGTTGCCCCAGGTGAGCTTGCGAATGGTAAGATCGTCGGCCTTCTTGTTGGCTAGACGTAAATTGTTCTCGGAGGACAGCAATGCCTCCTTGGTTTTCTGCAGATGGCTAATCGTCTTGTCAATCTCCTCGATCGCCGTCTGGAACTTACGGCTCGCAAGCTCATAGTTGCGGCCGAAGTCGTTCTTGAACTTCTCCATCTTGGCCTCGAAGTTCGTGACGTCGATGTTCTGCTGCTTGTACTCCGCCAGCTCCTGCTTATAGCGCAGCGAACCCATGGCGGCGTTGCGCAGCAGCGTGATCATGGGAATGAAGAACTGCGGGCGGATCACGTACATCTTCTCATAGCGGTAACTCACGTCGACTATCCCTGCGTTATAGAGCTCGCTTTCGGGCTCGAGCAGTGTGCAGAGCACCGCGTACTCACAGCCTTTCTGGCGACGATCGTGATCGAGTTTCTTAAAGAAGTCCTCGTTTTTGTGCTTGGTCGCGGTCTCGTCGTTCTCGTTTTTCATCTCGAACATAATCGAAATGACCTCGTTACCGCTTGCGTCGCACTCGCGGAAGATAAAGTCGCCCTTGGTGCCCTCGGACGCATCGTTATCCTTCTCGAAGTACGCGTTAGGAAACGCCGTCATGCGCAGACGGTTAAACTCGGTCTCGCAGTGCTGCTCGAGCGACTCGCCCACCATCTTGGTGGACAGGCGGACCTTCATGTCCTTAAGGCGCTCAATCTCTTCGTCCTTGTAGCGAATCAGGTCATCGCTCGCGCGCTTGGCCTGCGCAAGCTCGAGCTCGTGTGCCGCCTTGACCTGTTCCTCGCGAGAATCGCGCACCGCCAGCTCGCTCGTCAGTTTGGCACGCGCCTCATCGCGCTCTCGCTCCGCCGCGGCGACCGCCTCTGACAGGTTCATTTTTGCCATCAGTTCCTGCTCGCGCAGCTGGGCACGCAGGCCCTCGGCCTCTTGCTCGGACTGAGCCTTTGCGGCGGAAAACTTCTCTTGCACCTTCGCGCGATAGTCAGCAAGCGCGCGCTCGGCCTCGCTGCGAGCGGCATCGAGCTCACGCTGCGACTCTGCCGCGGCAGCGGCAAGCGCCATCTCCTGGGCCTTGTCCGCCGCGGCAAGCCTGGCCTGCAGCTCGGCAATCTGAGCGTCGCGTGCAGCTAAATCGTTTTGAGCAGCGTTGCGCGCCGCCGACTCGGCAAGCTTTGCTTCGTCATCTTTGCGCCCAAGCTGCGCACGCAGGCTATCAATCTCACGCTGGAGTTCGGCATTCTCTTTTTGAGCATTGGCTCGTGCCTCAACCGCCGCGCGCTGGCTTGCACTCTCGCGCTCTGCGGCAGCGCCCTCGAGCTTAGCGCGCAGCTCGGCAAGCTCAGCATCGCGCTTGGCAACCTCTTGCGCCAGTTTCTGATCCGCAGTGTTCTTCTGCTCGACAAGCTGAGCATTGCGCTGAGACTCCGCCTTTTGCAAGGCAGCCGTCGAACGCGAGCGCTCAAGCTCCAGCGCCTGCTCGCCATCGCGCTGAACTGCCTTCACACGCTCATCCAGGTCGCGCGAAAACTCGGCATCGCGCACCTGCTTGACGATGTCCGCATAGCCGGACGCATCGACCTTAAATACTTCGCCGCAATGCGGGCACTTGATCTCGTTCATAGCAGCTCCTCGATGGACGCAAATTTCAACCGCCTACACTCTACCGCGCCACGCGAACAAAAAAGGCGCCGCCGCCATAATGGCAACGGCGCCAGAACCACCACAAAGGTGCCTGTCCCCTTTGTGGTGGTTCGAGAATTACAGTCCAAAATAGCCGAGAATCTGATCTCGGCTTACGGGTTTGTAATCGTTGGCATCGAGACCGACATCGTAACGAAAGATGGGGCGCTCGCGATCGCGGTTGCGCGCGTTGGTGCGGTCTCCCCTGCTGTGGATATGCCCGTGCAGCATGATGGCGCCACGCGCCTTGCCATTCCAGCTGAGCATGGGATAATGGCTCAACACCAGGCGATGGCCCTTGGCATAGCCGGGAGCAATCTCCAGGTAATCGCGCACGTCTTCCCAAATCTGCGGTACGTCGGGATCTTCCCAGTCGCCGTCATGGTTACCACGAATGAGCGTCACGTTCTGACATTCGATACGCTCGCGCAGGCGCACCGCCTCCGCCAGGGGCAAACGATAGGTAAAGTCTCCCAAGATATAGAGACGGTCGTCCGCCGCTACGCACTCATTGACGGCATCGGTGACCTTGCGGTTCATCTCCTCGACCGAATCAAACGGCCGATCCATATCGTGCAAGATATTCGTATCGCCCAGGTGCAGGTCGGCGGTAAACCACATCATCGTCTGTGTCCTCATTTCGCAACGCGTCTAACACGTGCCTAGTATACAGACGCTCTGGCGCGTCGGTTAGCCAAAGAGCCCGCCGAACAGACCTCGACGGCGTTTGTCTTGCTTTTTCGAAGCGTCACCCTGAGTTTTCTTGTCCTGCCGTTTCCTACGATCCTGCTCCAACTCATCGTCATCGAGTAGCAGATCCCACTCAAACGAATCGTCTGTCAGATTGAATAGGTCGTCATCAAACATGGCCGCCTCCCTTGCCGACTAGCGAGCATCCACCACATAGAGGCCAACGCGCACCTGGTGCCACGGGCTGCGCTCGGGAGCAACCTGTTGCACGCGAGCCTCAAATACGTCCTCGTGGCCGTAATACATCATCAAGGACAGTGGGCCGACCTCGTTTCCCGGAACATAGCCAAGCTTGGTGTTGCCGTAATAAATCGCAACCGCCTCAGGGTCATGGGGATTATCGCGCTCGGCACACAGCGTCAGCTTATCGCCCGCTTTAAGATCGCCCAAGACCAAGGCGCCATCGGCATACTGAAATCCTGCAATGTGAAATGACAGAAGAACACGCGAAGGCTCGTACATAGCAGCTCCTCTAACGGCCGGATAAACCGGTGTGTAACCTTATTGAGAAGTCTACGGTCCCGTGCGGACACAAATACATCCTGTCTGCGTCCTTCAATCGTTTGCCTCAACGCTTGCGCGACAGAACGCTTGCAGATAAGATAGGAACACGGATGGCACCCGTTGCCGCGGGTCTTGCCAACTCCGATACACGTTTTCATCGTGAGAAGTGGCCGTCTTCGCTTACGCGGGGGCGGCTATTTCATTCGGCCGATAAACAGACCGAGTTCGATAGCCGCAATCAACAACGCTAATAACGAAATAACATCGCTTACGTTCATACCAAATCCCTTCTAAAGGGAGTTGGCCCATCCGTGCTCCATAACAGTAGTCTAACGCAAAATGCAGGTAATAGGAACACTTGTTCGTATTACCTGCGCCCTTTTCTAATGCACAAACATGCGCACGAACTTGTGCTTCCAGCTTGCGTAAGGAGCATAGCGGAATGGCACGTCCAGCCACGTTGCCTTGTTCACGATGCTCTTCTTGTGGCTAAACGTATCGAAGCTCTCGCGGCCATGGTACTGCCCCATACCGCTCGCGCCCATGCCGCCAAAGCCCATATGGCTCGTAGCCAAGTGCATGATGGTGTCGTTGACGCAGCCGCCGCCAAAGGGCACGTAGCGCACAAAGCGTTGCTGAACCGCACGATCCTGGCTAAAGATATACAGGGCCAGCGGCGTCGGACGATCCGTAATAAACGCTTCGGCCTCGTCTAGGCTCTCAAACGTCAGCACCGGCAAGATGGGACCGAAGATCTCCTCCTGCATCACGGCGTCAGCGGGGGCCACGCCGTCCAAAATTGTCGGCTCAATCTTGAGCGAAGCCTCGCGCGCGGCACCTCCAAGCACGACCTTATCGGGATCGATCAGCCCGCGTACGCGCGCGAAATGCTTGGCGTTGACGATATGCCCGTAATCCTCGTTATCGAGTGGATGGTCGCCAAACATACGGCGGACCTCATCCTTAATGAGGCTCAGCAGCTCGTCATGCACGCTCGTATCGACCAGCAGGTAGTCGGGCGCCACGCAGGTCTGCCCCACGTTGAGCCATTTACCAAAGGCAATACGCCGTGCCGCAACCTTCAAGTTTGCCGTCGCATCCACGATGCAGGGACTCTTTCCGCCCAGCTCAAGCGTCACGGGCGTAAGGTTTTTACTTGCGCGCTCCATAACGAGCTTGCCGACCGGAACGCTACCGGTAAAGAAAATCTTGTCCCAGCACTCATCGAGCAGCGCTTCGTTTTCGGCGCGCCCGCCCTCGACAACCATCACCAGGCGCGGATCAAATGCCTCTTCACAGATTTGCTTGAGCACCGCGCTCGAAGCCGGAGCATAGGCGCTCGGCTTGATGACCACAGTATTGCCCGCGGCAAGGGCGCCAGCGAGCGGCTCGAGCGTCAGCAAAAACGGATAGTTCCAGGGCGCCATGATGAGCGTAACGCCATAGGGCACGGCTTGCGTTTTGCACACGCTCACGGCGTTAGCGAGGTCACACGGACGCAGGCGCGGACGACTCCATCGAGCCACATGCGCGATCTGATGACGAATCTCGGAAAGCGACGTACCGATCTCGCACATATAGGCCTCGTCATGCGACTTTCCCAAATCGGTCTTGAGCGCATGGGCGATATCGCCCTCGTGCGCACGAACCGCATCGCGCAGGCGCACCAGTGCGCGGCGGCGAGCATCGACATCAAACGTAGCGTGCGTCTTAAAGTAGGCGCGCTGATTGCCGACGATGCGCGCAATTTCCTCGGTGTTCATGGACCCTCCTAGTTCTCGTCCTCAAACATACCACCTGCAACAACTTCGTACATATGCTCGAGCTCCAGGCGGTCCATTAAAAGCGGAACGGGGTACAGGGGATTGGCCTCGGCATCGGCATGGGCCGCCATTTCGGGAATGTCGGAGCGGCGAATGCCCATCACATATTTGGGAATGTCCAAGGTGGCGTTCATGCGGTCGACCCAATCGATAAAGGCCTCGGCCGCCAGGCTGTCCCGCGCGTTAGCCGGCGCGATTCCGGCCATGCGGGCGAGATCGGCAAGCCTGGGGGCGGCGGCGTCACCATAAGCGCGAAGCATGTGCGGCAGGATGATCGCGTTGGCCAAGCCGTGCGGAATCCCGTAACGCCCGCCCAGGCTGTGTGCGATGGCATGAACGTATCCAACATAGGAGCGCGTAAACGCAATGCCCGCCTTATACGCCGCCGAAAGCATATTGCGACGCGCACGCATGTCGTCGCCATGCTCATAGGCTTCGAGCAAATTGTCGCGGATGAGCTGAACCGCCTGTCGCGCCATCTTGCGCGTATAGGGCGTGGTACTTCGCCCGATAAAGGCCTCGACAGCATGCGTCAGGGCATCCATACCCGTCTGCCCCGTAATGGACGCCGGCAACCCGCGCGTAAACTCGGGGTCGTGGACCGCAAAACGCGGGATAAGCACAAAGTCGTTAATGGGGTATTTATAGTGCGTCTCGTCATCGGTGATAACCGCCGCGAGCGTGACTTCGCTTCCCGTACCGGCGGTAGTGGGAACCGCAATAAGCAGCGGCAAGAGACGGTGGACGCGCAACAGGCCGCGCATCTTGTTGATGGGCTTGTTTGGCTGCGCGATACGTGCTCCCACGCCCTTGGCACAGTCCATGGCCGATCCTCCGCCAAAGCCGATAATGGCCTGGCAGGCGTTCTCTCGATACAGGGACGCCGCTTCCTCCACATTCGAGACTGTGGGGTTCATACGCGTTTCGGCATAGACCGTAACGCCAATCCCCTGAGCCGTAAGCGCACGCTCGAGTGGTGCCGTGAGCCCCAAACGTGCAATACCAGGGTCTGTCACGATAAGGACCTTCTGGATCGAGCGCTTTTGAAGCACCGCGGGCACATCCTCGGCATGCTCCAAAATGCGCGGCTCAGTATAGGGCAGCACCGGCAATGCAATGCGAAAAACCGTCTGATATGTTCGGCACCAGGCACGACGGGCTAGATGCATAAAGGAAACTCCTTCATTTGTTGATTGGTCAACATTTGCTCGACCGATTGTACTCATCGGCGGTCAAAGACGGCCTGCCAATCGTTAATCAATCAACATCTTCATATCTCAAAATTGTTTTATTAAAAATCATTCCTAATAGGCTTCACATTTGGTCGCATTTATGGATAATAGAACTCGTCAAGACGCACGTCCGGAGAGGGCCCTTACGGGACCGGACGAGCGCGCAATCGCCATCGATCGAAAGGATCGAATCATGAAGTTTGTTTGCCCCGTTTGCGGTTATGTGGAAGAGTTCGACGGCGACCAGCTGCCCGAGGATTTTAAGTGCCCCCAGTGCGGCGTTCCCGGTTCTCGTTTCCTGAAGCAGGAGGAGGGTCAGCTCGAGTGGGCTGCCGAGCACGTCGTGGGCGTCGCCAAGATGGAGGGCGTCTCCGAGGACATCGTTGCCGACCTGCGCGCCAACTTTGAGGGCGAGTGCTCCGAGGTCGGTATGTACCTGGCCATGGCTCGCGTCGCTCATCGCGAGGGCTATCCCGAGATCGGCCTGTACTGGGAGAAGGCTGCTTACGAAGAGGCCGAGCACGCC
>CABVAS010000064.1 GCA_902496375.1 uncultured Collinsella sp. | reverse complement strand
CCAGGCCCGATTTTGCCTCTTGACAATGTCCTGCTCATATTAAAAGGAACGTCCCCAGGTGCCGGCTGTTGAGTTGCGGTGGAATAGGGACTGTTTGGTGCCCGAAAGAGCGATTTTAGTCCGTATTTCACCGCAACTTATGAGGGGATGGTTAAAGGGCGCTGAGGTTGGGGGTCCAGGCGATGGTGGGGGTCGCGCCGTCGAGGGTCTCGTTGATGGTGGCGGCCATTCCGGCGAGGAGGCTGTTCTCGCTTACGGTGAGTATGTCGTAACCGCCGGCTCGCATGAGTTCGCGGATCACCACGGCGCCAGCCAGAATCACACCCGCACGCTTGGGCTGCACGCCCGGTAGCGCGGCGATGCCCTCCACGTCCAGCGTGGACATGCGCTCGATAGCGGCCGAGATCTGCTCCATCGAAAGCTCACGCAGGTGCACAAAGCTCGAGTCGTACGGCTCCAGTTCGTGAACGAGTGCCACGAGCGTGGTGACGGTACCGCCCACCGCGACGAGGCGCTCAGCGCGCTCAAAGTCGACAGGTAGGCCCTCAAAGTAAGCCCCGAACTGCTCGCCCGCCCATGCACCAGCGGCGGCAAGTTCACTGTCCGTTGGCGGCAGCGCCGAGAAAAACCGCTCCGTCACGCGACGGCAACCGATGTCCAGCGAGCGCGTTCCCTCCAGCGCGAAGACCCCGCGCTCCGGAGCGTATACGCCCGTCGCGAGCTCCGTGGAGCCACCACCCGAATCGGTAACAATGATGCGCTCGCCGGCAAAGTCGTGTGCCACGCCAAAAAACGTCAGGCGTGCCTCGACCTCGCCCGGAATCACCTGCGGTTCGAGCCCCAGCCCGCGCAGGCCGTCCAGCAGTAGCGCGGCGTTGGACGCATCGCGCGCGGCACTCGTGCAGGTGGTGCAGACGCACGCGGCCCCAAAGGCACGCGCCTCATCCACAAATATGCGACACGCAGCGAGCACACGCTCGACAGCCGCCTCGCAAAAGCGGCCCGTCGCGTCGACGCCCTCGCCCAGATCGGTAATCTCGGTATGCTTGGACGATTCCACGATCGCCCCGCCCTCGACCTGCGCCAGCACCAGTCGCGACGACACCGTTCCCAGGTCGATCGCGGCCACCTTATATCGTTTGCAATCTGCCATTGCGGGCTCCCCTCCGGGCGCTATTCGCCTACTCGCCGCTGGACGCGACCGTCTGGCCCTCGACGCCGTTAAATCCAAACAGCATATCGAGCGTCTTGATGTACCACGGTGCGTCCTTGCCGACCTCTTCGATCTCTTTGGCCACTTCGCTGGCATTCTTGGCGTTTGAGGACTTTTTGCTCGACGACGAATCCGAATCATCGTCCAGGCCCAGCACTTCAATCCTCTTCTCGCCGGGCATCGCCATGCCCAGGCCCCGTGCCGAATCCTTAATGCCCTCTTCCGAGAACCACTTATCAGTGTCTTTTTTCATCTCATCATTGTATTGCTGACGAATCTCGACCTGCTTGGCCAAGATGTCGCTCGAGCGCTTAGCCACGTACAGGTCGCGTACGGGAAAATACAGGCTCACGAGCGCCAGGGCGACGACAATGCCAACAAACAGCCCCCGCTGGGGACCGTGGGTAAAGTCGTAGATTGCCTTGACCACCGCGTTATCGTTGGCGTAATGCATGAAGTCCGAGCCCGAAAGACGGTTCGAGGGCCTACTCGGCTTTTCATGCGTTTGAGCCGAGGAACGCTGAGCATGCTCCGAGTGCGCCGGGCGCACCGAACGTAGCGGGCGGTCCGTCGACGTATTCACTTGAGCACGGGAGTGTGAGGCACTTGTCGGTCGCTGCGTGGAGCAGTCGGCACCGGCGTAATCGGACCCGCCGAGCTGCACCGTGCGCGCACGGCGAGGTGACGGCTCACGCGAACCGGCGGAATAGTACCTGTTGTCGTAAATCTGATCCATGTGCGCCTTGTGCGGTTGAGGTTTGTTTGCGCTAAGTCTTTTAGTTATAGCACGAGCGCGCGCAACGCCTTCGGCGGCCCTTGCTCGACATAAAAAAGGCGCTGAGCCATATGGCCCAGCGCCCAATGGTGCTCAACAGCGCCCGGCGGGAGCGAGGCGAATCCGAGTCAGCCCCGCCCCGCGCACGCCGTTTGCCTAGCGAATGTTGTAGAACGCGGCCTTGCCGGCGTAGCGCGCGCTGCCCTCGAGCTCGTCCTCGATACGGATGAGCTGGTTGTACTTGGCGATACGGTCGCTGCGGCACGGGGCGCCCGACTTAATCTGACCGGCGTTGACGCCCACGACCAAGTCGGCGATCGTGGAGTCCTCGGTCTCGCCGGAGCGGTGGCTCACGATGCAGGCGTAACCGGCCTCCTTGGCAGTCTCGATGGCCTCGAGCGACTCGGTGAGCGTGCCGATCTGGTTGACCTTGACCAGGATCGCGTTGGCGGCACCCAGCTCGATGCCCTTCTTGAGGCGCTCGGTGTTGGTGACGAACAGGTCGTCGCCCACCAGCTGCACCTTGTTGCCAATGCGACGGGTAAGCTCGACCCAGCCGTCCCAGTCCTCCTCGGCCATGCCGTCCTCAATGGAGATGATGGGATAGGTGTCGACGAGCTTCTCCCAGTAATCGACCATCTGGGCACTCGTGTACTCAACACCCTCGCCCTTGAGCTCGTACATGCCGGTCTCGGCGTTGTAGAACTCGGTCGAGGCCGGGTCCATGGCGTACATGAAGTCGACGCCGGGCTTAAAGCCGGTTTTCTCCACGGCCTTGGTGATGTACTCGAACGGCTCGGCATTGGTCTTGAGGTTGGGCGCAAAGCCGCCCTCGTCGCCCACGCCGCCGCCCAGGCCGGCCTCGTGCAGCACGCCCTTGAGGGTGTGGTAGACTTCGGCGCACCAACGCAGGCCCTCGGCAAAGCTCGGGGCGCCCACCGGCATGATCATAAACTCCTGGAAGTCAACGTTATTGTCGGCATGCACGCCGCCGTTGAGGATGTTCATCATGGGCGTGGGCAGCAGATGGGCGTTGACGCCGCCCAGGTACTGGTACAGTGACAGGCCCGCCGACTCGGCAGCGGCGCGGGCGACGGCCAGCGACACGCCCAGGATGGCGTTGGCACCGAGCTTGGTCTTGTTGGGGGTACCGTCCGCGGCAATCAGCGCGGCATCGACGGCGCGCTGATCGAAGGCGTCGAGGCCCACGACGGCGTTAGCGCACTCGTTGTTGACGTGCTCGACGGCCTGCAAAACACCCTTGCCCAGGTAGCGGCCCTTGTCGCCATCGCGCAGCTCGCAGGCCTCAAAGGCGCCGGTCGAAGCACCCGAAGGCACCATTGCGCGGCCAAAGCTGCCGTCCTCGAGCACGACCTCGACCTCGACGGTGGGATTGCCGCGGCTGTCGAGCACCTCGCGACCGTAGACGTCCAAAATATCGCTCATGTTGTCTCCCTCTCACTTGGAAACGGGTTGAATGCTTGGCGACGCGGCTTGCACGCTGTAGAGGCGCGCAGGTTCATAAGTTAGCCTTGTCGCACTTTTTGCATTATGCCCTAAGTTAGCCGAGGGATACACTTGATTTTCGAAAAATTTAGCGGGAACGATGAGGCGTGTCAGCCCGTCGTTCCCGCAGTCTTACTCCCCTGCCTTTGCTGCGTCCCACAGGTCGTTGAGCCCATGGGTCGAAAGCTCGGCAAGATCAACGTGGGCATCGGCCGCCATCTGTTCCATCGCAGCCCAGCGACGGCGAAACTTGGCCGTGCTCGCGCGCAGGGCGCTCTCGGCGTCGATACCCTCCTTGCGCGCGACGTTGACCAGGGCAAAGAGCAGATCGCCAAACTCCATTTCGCGCTCGGGCGAGCCAGGGGCCTCGGCCTCAAACTCGGCACGCTCCTCGGCAACCTCGTCCCACACGTCCTGGACCGTCTCCCACTCAAAGCCCACGGCAGCCGCCTTGCGTGACACCTTCTGCGCCTGCATCAACGCCGGCAGATGCGTGGGCACGCCATCGAGCAGACCCTCGGGCGCGGCCTCGCCCGCCGCCACGGCCTTGTCCTTGGCGGCTTTCTCGGCAAGCTTGATCTCGTCCCAAATCTTGAGCACCTCGTCGGAGCTCTCGGCATCCGCATCGCCAAACACGTGCGGGTGGCGGCGAATGAGCTTGGCGTCGATATCGCGCGCCACGTCGGCCAGCGTAAACTCGCCGGCGTCGGCAGCAATCTGCGCATGCAGCACGACCTGCATGAGCACGTCACCCAGTTCCTCGCGCAGGTGAACCGCGTCGTCCGCCTCGATGCAGTCGAGCGCCTCGTAGGCCTCCTCGATCATGTTCTTGCCGATGCTGCGGTGCGTCTGCTCGCGGTCCCACGGGCAGCCATCGGGCTGACGCAGACGCCAGATGGTCTGCACCAGATGCTGCAGCTCGGCCGACGCGTCTATCAGCGTGGACAGATCGCGCGAGCCCTCGGCATTTTGCTGAGCCATATGCTGCGCCATGGTTAGTCCTCCTCCAGGATCACGTGGCGGAACGCTCCGCCCTCGTAGATGCCGTAGCTGTGCGTGCCGTCCTTGGGGATGCTCACGCTGCCGGGGTTGAAGAGCCACAGGCCCGGGTGCGCGGCGCTTTCCTCGTTGACCTTGATGTGCGTGTGGCCGTAGACGAGCGCGGAGCCCTCGGGCAACGCGGGCGCGTGGTCGACGCTGTTGTGCATGCCGGCGCCAAAGACATGGCCGTGCGTCAGGAACAGCTCACGGCCGGTCTCGTCGAACAGCGTGGCGCAGTCGGCCATGACGGGGAAGTCGAGCACCATCTGGTCGACCTCGGCGTCGCAGTTGCCGCGCACCGCGATGATGCGGTCGGCCAGGGCGTTGAGCAGCGGGATAACGCGCTTGGGAGCGTAATCGCGTGGCAGGTCGTTGCGTGGACCGTGGTAGAGCAGGTCGCCCAGCAGCACGACGCGGTCAGGCTGCTCGGACTCGATGGCGGCGCAGAGGCGCTCGGCCCAGTATGCCGAGCCGTGGATGTCGGAGGCGATGAGGTATTTCATGGGGAGATCCTTTCGAATGGGGTTGATATGGCTAGGCGCAGGATGTCGCCACCAGCCGCGTTATTCAAATCGCAGTGCCGCGCTCTGGGCCGCCCGCATCACGCGCTGGAGCGGCACATTATGCTCGCGAGCGAGACGGGCGCAGTCCTCGTACTCGGGCGCTGCACGCTCGCTGCCGTCGGGCAGGGTGGCCACTTTAACGGACACCTCGCCCCATGGCGTCGTTACGCGCTCAAAGCGGCGTGACAGGCAAACGCGCTCCATGACCTGGCGACGAATGCCGTTGGTCGTGGTTTCCAAAAAGATAATCGTCTGCAGGCGCTCGATATCCTCGTGAGCACAGATTACCTGTAGCTGCCAGCTGGGGCGGCCTTTCTTGCAATAGAGGGGCAGCCAATGCACCTCGCGCGCACCCGCCCCGCGCAGACGGTCGGCGGCGTAGGCGAGCACCTCGGGCGACGCATCGTCGATGTCGCATTCCAGCTTGACGATGGTCTCGGGCGCATCGGTCTCGCGAGACAGCGGAGATGTGCTATCGCATTGCATACGGTCCGGATCCTTTCCGCGCGGGCTCGTTTTGTCCACCCAAACGCTAGCACATCGGACGTGGCACAGGCGTGACTTTCGTCCGTCGCCGCCCTCGCCCCTATCCAAACATATACATCAGCCTCCAAACATGTCATTTTCTGCAGCTTTTGGAGGCTGATGTACATGTTTTGAGAGCGCAAGCGAGGCCGCACCGCGCGTCGCGCAGCCTTTCCAATCGATTTCGACCCCCGGCGTGTCCGGCGTGTTGAGAGCTGCGCCATTACAATGGAGCGGATTCGCTTGACGCAAAGGAGCTGCCATGTCTGCTTGCCCGCTGGTCGATTGCCACACCCACACCTCGTTTTCGGACGGCCACGCCTCGTTTGAGGAAAACGTCCGAGCTGCCGCGGCCGCTGGCTGTCGGGTCATGGTCTCGACCGACCATCTCACCCTGCCCGCCAGCATGGACGCCAACTGCGAAGTGCAGGTTGTCGAGGGCGACCTGCCGGAACATCGCCTGGCATTTGAGGACGCCCGCAAGCTCGCCGCGCAGATCGCACCGGAGCTCGAGCTTATCTATGGCTTTGAGTGCGATTGGTACGAAGGCTGCGAGCCTTTGGTTGAGCGCTGGTCCCAGGGCGCCGTCGTACGCCTGGGCAGTGTGCATTGGATTGGCAACCCAGGCGATATCATGGCCGGCGCCGCGAGTACGGCGGGAACGGAAAACGTCGCTCGCCCCGATACGCCCGATTCCCCTTGCGGTTGGATCGACGACGACACTAACCTGCATGTTTGGGAAAACTTGGGCGTGCGCGGTGTATGGGAACGCTATGTCGATGACTGGTGTCGCGCCTGCGAGAGCCCGCTCAACTTTGATGTGATGGCTCACCCCGACCTGGTCATGCGCTTTTCGAAGGAAGGCTTTGCGCCCGACTTTGACCCCGCGCCGTTTTGGCAGCAGATGGCCGAATGCGCCCACGATACGGGTCGTCGCGTTGAGGTCTCGACCGCCGCACCGCGCAAGGGCCTCGACGACTATTACCCCTCGACGGGGCTGTTGCGCTGCTTCGCCCACGCCGAGGTACCCATCACCTTTGGCTCGGACGCGCACCGCGCCTGCGACATCTGCTGGAATATCCGCGAGGCACAAGCCCACGCCTACGACTGCGGCTACCGAACCTCCGACATCCCCCACCCCACCGGCGAATGGGAACCCACACCCCTCGACTAGCCATCCCTTCATAAGTTGCGGTGGAATAGGGATTGTTTTGCCTGATGAAGCGCTTAAACAGTCCCTATTTCACCGCAACTTCCATGACCCCGTTACACCAACAAAGACTGTCCCAAACGACTAGTGGCGGCGGGCGTTGAGTTCGCCGGCTAGCTCGTCGAGGGTGATACCGTAGCGCTCAAGCGTCACGAGCAGGTGGTAGACCAGGTCGCCGGCCTCGTAGCGGATGTGATCGTGATCGTTATCCTTGCAGGCCATGATCACCTCGCTCGCCTCCTCGGCAAGCTTCTTGAGCAGCTCGTCCTCGACGTCGGTCAGCAGGCGAGCGGTATAGCTCTCCTGCGGCGATGCGTCGCGACGGCCGTGAATCACCTCGGCGAGCCCCGTCAGCGTCTCACCGATATTTCCATCCTGAACGTTTGCGGTGCGCACACCCATAGTTCAATCCTTTCTGGTTGGCCGAGCGTCTAATCGAGCGCCCGCCCTACGCGAGTTTCTTAAAGAAGCAGGTACGGTTGCCGGTATGGCAGGCCGGACCCGGCGAGTCAACCTTGACCAGCAGCGTATCGCTATCGCAGTCGGCCCAAAGCTCCTTGACCTCCTGCATATTGCCGCTCGTCGCGCCCTTGTTCCAGAGCTCCTGGCGACTGCGGCTCCAAAACCACGTGGTACCGGTCTTGAGCGTCAGCCCCACCGACTCCTCGTTCATCCAAGCAACCATAAGCACCTCGCCGGTGTCATACTGCTGAACCACACAAGGAATCAGCCCCTTGGCGTCGTATGTAAGCTTTGAAGGATCGGTTATCTCTTCCATTTCTCTTCCCAAATTCAAACTTCGCAGGTCGGTGAGGGTTGTCCAGGTGCCCGAGATTCCGAGCGACAAGCCCGACGACGCGTACTTAAGTACGCGAGAAGGGTTGGAGCCGGAAGGTCGGGTGCCTGGGCAAGCCGCAGCATTAGAAGTCCAGCCTCACAGGAATACCTTGAGAGGCCATATACTCTTTGACTTCGCGAATGCTGAAGGTTCCAAAGTGAAAGACGCTCGCCGCCAGCACGGCGTCGGCTTCGCCCTCGATCACACCCTCGGCAAAGTGCTCGAGCGTGCCCACGCCGCCGCTCGCGATGACGGGAATCGGCACCGCGCGCGCCACGGCACGGGTGAGCGCCAGGTCAAAGCCGGCCTTGGTGCCGTCGCGATCCATGCTGGTGAGCAGGAT
>CABVAS010000063.1 GCA_902496375.1 uncultured Collinsella sp. | reverse complement strand
GACTCGCAGAGCTCGTGTTGCTCGCCGTTGGCCTTTCGATGGACGCCTTTGCCGTTTCCATCTGCAAGGGCCTTGGCATGAAAAAGATCAACCTTAAGGTCGCCGTAGTGCTCGGCCTGTTCTTTGGCGGCTTTCAGGCCGGCATGCCCGTAATCGGATGGGCGCTCGGCAGTCAATTCATGGGCATCATCGGACCCATCGACCACTGGATTGCCTTTATCCTTTTGGCCTTTATTGGCGGCAAGATGCTGTGGGAAGCCTTTACCGTAGACGAGGATGAGGACGAAGGCGACGGCAAGGATGCCGAAAAGATTGACCTGGTCGAGTACCTGATTCTCGCCATTGCCACCTCGATTGACGCCCTGGCCGTAGGCATCTCGTTTGCGGCGCTCTCGGTCGATATCGTTCCCGCTGTATCGCTTATCGGCGTCACAACGTTTATCTTCTCCGTCGCCGGCGTAGCGATCGGCCACACCTTTGGCGCGCGCTACGAAAAACCCGCCACCATCGTGGGTGGCGTCGTGCTCATCCTTATCGGCCTCAAGATCCTGCTGGAACACTTGGGTTTTTTGGTGCTGTAAAACACCCTTCAAAACTAAACGTCCGTATGAGGTCTCATGCAGAGTTTTGCATGAGCCTTTTCATGCAGACTTTTGCATGTCATACTAGGATGCAAAAGTCTGCACGTTAGGAGATTGCCATGGATACCCTTCCCATCACCACGCCGCGCCAAGCCGGCATCTACGTGCGTCAGGCGCGCGAGGCGCAGGGGATCACCCGTGCCGCCCTCGCTAAAAAAGCCGGTGTTTCGGAACGCCTGCTCGCATCGCTCGAGCTGGGAGATGCCACGGGCATTCGGCTCGACAAGCTGCTGGCAGTTTTCGGTGCTCTTGGACTGGCGCTCGCCGCTCAAGGGGATATAGGCGAAACGAAAAATGAGCAACCAGTCGACGCCCCGCATGCTGATCAACCTTGCAGCACCTCCAGACGCCATCACGCCCAACGTCTTCATCATCGCAACCGTCGCAGCACAACCATTCCGGCTCTTGCAGATGCCCCCTTTACATCCGCACTCTACGACGAGGTCTTCGCCGATTTCGCCATGTCCAATCTCGGAGTCTCGATTGCCACAAACGCATCTAGCCAAGCCATGCCCGAAGGGAAATAGCCAATGGCCAGAACATCACTTCGGACCATTATTTGCGGCGTGCCTGCTGGAACGCTCACGCAAGATGAGAACGGTCTTATCAGCTTTACCTACGATCATGACTATGACGGGCCAGCCCTATCGACCAACATACCCGTATCGAATCGCACATACGGACAACAGGTCATGAATCCGTACCTGTTTGGCCTTCTACCCGACAGCGAGGACCAACGAAAAGCGATTGCCGCCGAATTCGACGTTAGGCCCAACAATCCCGTTGCGTTGCTCAGCCATATCGGACTCGACTGTCCGGGCGGCGTGCAGTTTTGTGCCGAAGAAGATACCGACGCCGTCCTGCATCGCGCTGGCGAATACCGCCCTATAGACAACCACGAAATTGCTCTTCGTCTCAAGTCGATCAGAGATGACCGCGATGCATCGTGGATGGGTCTAGATGAAAGTTGGTCACTTGGAGGCAACCAGGGCAAGTTCGCGCTCGCGTTCATAAACGGCCGCTGGTGCGAATGCATGGGCTCCTCGCCCACGACGCATATTTTCAAAAATGGCGTTATCGGATTTAAACTCGAGGCTCTCAATGAGTTTGTCTGCATGAAAAGCGCCCAGCGCGCCGGTATCGCAACGGCAAACGTCGAATATCGTATGTTTGAGGACGAACCCGCCCTCATTGTTGAGCGCTATGACCGCATGAAAGTCAAAGACGGGACAATCAGGCGTCTACATCAAGAAGACCTCTGTCAGGCACTTGGGGTGATGCCCGCCCAAAAGTACACGGCAGACGGCGGCCCGACCACACGCGACATTCAAGAGCTCCTCGTAAATACGAGCCACCATCAACTTAACCTGTATCTGTTTACGCAGATACTGTTCTTCAACGCCATTATCGGCGCACCGGATGCGCACGCGAAAAACTATTCCCTGCTCCTTGGAAACGACGGCACAGCCATGATGGCTCGAATGTACGATGTCGCGTCGGGTTTGGCGTATGAGCGCATGCGCCGCCGGGCGCGCCTCGCCATGAGCGTTGGCGGCGAAAATCGTGTGGGGCGAATCGGTCCAGGCGCTATCCGCCGATACCACGGTATGGGCGATCCCGCGCTGGAGGCGGCGCTTACCGATGCCGGGCTATCCGAGAAGTTTTGCTTTGCGACCATGATGGACCTCGCCTACGAGGTACCCATTTGCATGGAAGAGGTCATGGACGAATACGCCGACCTGCCCGGCATGGCGGACCTGCGCGAGCATATGCTCGGCCCCGTCCGCGAAAACTGCCAGCGCACCCTCGACCTCATCAGGGCAGAAATGGACTAGGTGACCGTAATTTCGCAATTATCAAACAAAAGAGGGGGGGCACCCGTCGCAAACGCTCGAATGCCCCCTCTCGTAATGTCATTTGCAATCCGCTAGCACGTGACTCGGACTGCTGCTAGCGCAACCTTTACGCGGCAAGGCGCTTGAGGACGTCGATGAGCAGCTCGTAGAAGCGCTCGGCAGAAGCGAGCTCCATGCTCTCGTCCGGGGTGTGGACATCGGAGAGCGTCGGACCCACGGCGATGGCGTCCAGGCCGTGCAGGGCCTCGGCAAACAGGCCGCACTCAAGGCCGGCGTGAATGGACTCGATGCGCAGCTCGGAGCCAAAGAGCTCTCGATAGCTCTCGACAAAGACTTCGCGGACCGGCGAATGCTCGGCATAGCTCCAGCCGGGATACTCAAACTCAAACTTGGCGTCGAAGCCCAGGACATCGGCCAGCGTCTGCAGACGGTCCTTGAACTCGTTCTGCAGCGAGGTGATCGAGGAGCGCGGGGACAGCATGATCTTGACCTCGTCGTCAGAAGTGGCAACCACACCGATGTTGGAGGAAACCTCGACGGAGCCGTCGGTGGCGACGTTGCGGCGAATCACGCCGTTGGGGGCAAGACGCAGGGCGCGGATGAGGGCAAGCGCGGACTTCTGGTCCATGGCCTCGACCTCGGCGTCGTCGGCAATCTCGACGGTGCAGGTAAAGCCGGGGTCGAAGACCTCGAGCTCGGCAGTAACGTCGGCGATGATGCCCTTTGCGATCTGGGCCGCGGCCTCGGCGGCAGCGTGGTCGGCGTAGACCAGAACAGCCTTGCACTCACGGTTGATGGCGTTGTCCTTGGTGCCGCCGTTAAAGCTAACGATGGCGGGCTCGCCAGCGACCATCAGGCGGTCGATGATGCGGGCCATGATGAGGTTGCCGTTGCCGCGCTCCAGGTTGATATCGCTGCCGGAGTGGCCGCCCAGCAGGCCGGAGATGTCGAGCGTGAGGGTGCTACCGGTCTTGTGCTCGCGCGCGATCGGGCAGGTGTAGGTAACGACGACACCGCCGGCGCAGCTGACGGTAGCAACGCCCTCTTCCTCGGAGTCAAGGTTAATCATGGTGCGGGCGCTAATCTGGGACTTGTCGAGCGTCTCGGCGCCGACCAGGCCAGTCTCCTCGTCGGTGGTGAATACGCACTCGAGGGCGGGGTGAACGATCGAATCGTCATCGAGAACAGTGAGCATCAGAGCGACGGCAATACCGTTGTCGGCGCCCAGAGTGGTGCCGTTAGCGGTGAGGACGCCGTCCTTGACGACCAGGTCGATACCATCAGTCGTAAAGTCGTGCTCAACGGAGCCCAACTTGTCGCACACCATATCGATGTGGCCCTGCAGCATTACGGTCGGGGCATTCTCGGCGCCGGCAGATGCGGGCTTGCGAATGATGACGTTGTAGACCTCGTCCTGATACACATCGAGACCGCGCTCCTTGGCAAACGCGACCAGGAAATCGCTGATGCCTTTCTCGTTGCCAGACCCACGGGGGATCGCGCTGACCTCCTCAAAGAAATGGAACAGCTGGGCGGGCTCGTAGCCGGTAATCTTGTAGTCCATGGTGCCTCCTTGGCGCAACTGGTTAGACAGTAAGACGTGCGACTTGTATATTCCCAGACTTTGCGTGCATAAACCAGTCGAAAACGCCGAGCGCCCTCGCATCATCGGCTAACGGTGGACCGTATAGCGTAACGGTCACAACTTCCGCAGCTCTACAAATCGAGGCGCCCTTTCCGGAGCGCCTCGATTGCGCGTATCAAATTGTCGCCACGCCCTACAGCGCGCCGGAACCGGCTTGCATCATGCCGCCGGGGCCCGAGGTCACGCCGCCGCTCACGGGCGCGGCGTTGCCGGTGTGCGGTGCCGCCGGGGCGGTATCGCCACCGAGCGTGCCCACCGGACGCGGTGCCGGGATCTCGCCCGTGCCGTGGCTAAAGACAAACTTGCCATCGGCCACGTCGCACAGGACGGTATCGCCCTCGCCCCACTCGCCAGCCAGCAGTTCCTCGGACAGCGGATCCTCGATGAGCTTTTGGATAGCACGGCGCAGCGGACGCGCGCCGTTGGTGAGGTCGGTGCCCTCGGCCACGATCTTGTCATAGGCCGCATCGGTGAGCTTGATGTTCATGCCGTTGGCAATCAGGCGCTGACGCAGGTCGTCCACCAGCAGGTGCGCGATCTTGGTCAGGTTCTCGCCCGAGAGCTTCTGGAACACCACAATGTCGTCGATACGGTTGAGCAGCTCGGGGCGGAACAGGCGCTTGAGCTCGCCCATCGCACGGCCCTTGATCTCACTCGAGGTGAGGCCCTGCTCGCCGGTGGTGCCAAAGCCAACGCTCGCATCCTGCGCGATCTCGCGGGCGCCCACGTTGGACGTCATGATGATCACGGTATTGCGGAAGTCGACCGTCTTGCCCTGGCTATCAGTCAGGCGACCCTCCTCCAGCACCTGCAACAAAATGTTGAAGATGTCGGGGTGCGCCTTCTCGATCTCGTCGAACAGCACGACCGAGTACGGGTGACGACGAACGGCCTTGGTAAGCTGACCGCCCTCGTCGTGGCCCACGTAACCCGGAGGGCTACCGATAAGCTTGGAGACCTCGAACTCGCTGCCGAACTCCGACATGTCGAAGCTGATGAGCGCGTCCTTACTGCCAAAGAGGTACTCGGCGAGCGTCTTGGCGAGCTCGGTCTTGCCTGTGCCGGTGGGACCAAGGAAGATAAAGCTACCACCGGGACGACGCGGGTCCTTGAGCGGCGAGCGGCTGCGGCGCACGGCCTTGGCGACGGCCTCGACGGCCTCGTCCTGGCCGATAATGCGGGTCTTGAGCACGCTTTCGGTCTGCAGCAGGCGACGGCTCTCGCTCTCGGTGAGCGAGGAAACCGGCACGCCAGAGGTCACGGACACGATGTCGGCAATCTGACTCACGTCGATGGTGAGCGGGCTGGCGTCGAGCTCGGCGGTCCAGGCGGCCTTGGCCTCGGCGAGCTCAATCTCGGCGGCCTTCTGCTGCTCGGTGATCTCGGCGGCCTTGTTCATGTCGTCGCTCTCGGTGGCCTCCTGCGCGGCGGCCTTGAGCTCCTCTATGCGATGCTCGGCCTCGCGCACCGGCTCGGGCGCACGATTCGCGGCGATGCGAGCGCGGGCACCGGCCTCGTCGATGAGGTCGATGGCCTTATCGGGCAGGAAGCGATCCTGGATGTAGCGGTTGGAAAGGTTCGCGGCAGCCTCGATAGCGCCCTGCGTGTAGCGCACATGGTGGTGCTCCTCGTAGCGCGGCTTAAGCGCGGTCAGGATCTTGACGGTGTCCTCGACGCTCGGCTCCTCGACATCGATAGTCTGGAAGCGACGCTCGAAGGCTGGGTCTTTGGTGAGGTACTTGCGGAATTCCTCGGCCGTGGTGGCGCCAATAATCTGGAAGGCACCGCGTGCAAGCACGGGCTTGAGCATGGAGCTCGCGTCGATGGAGCCCTCGGCAGAACCGGCACCGATGATGGTGTGCATCTCGTCAATAAACAGGATGACGTCGTCAGCCTCGGTGGCCTCCTGGATCACGTTCTTGAGGCGCTCCTCAAACTCACCGCGATACTTGGCGCCCGCAACGAGGCCCGGCAGGTCGAGCGTCCAGATGTTCTGGTTCATGAGATTCTCGGGCACGTTGCCGGCAGCGATCTGCTGCGCCAGGCCCTCGACGATGGCCGTCTTGCCCACGCCGGGGTCGCCCAGGATAAGCGGGTTGTTCTTGGTGCGGCGCGAAAGGATCTCCATCATGCGCTGGACTTCCTTTTCGCGGCCAATCACGGGATCGAGCTCGCCGTCGCGCGCCTTTTGAGTGAGGTTGGTGGCGAACTGCTTGAGCGTGTCGGTGCCGCTCCCCTTTTGCTGAGAGGCATCCGAGCCGCTAAAGAACGGCAGGCCCGCACCGGGACGACCAGCACCGGCGCCGGCGAGCGGACGCTTCTTGTCCTGGTCCTTGGCGGTGAGTTTCTCGATAGCCTTTTTGATGGAGGCGGACGACACACCCAGGCGCATGAGGATGTCCATGGCCATGCCGTTGCCCTCTTCGACGATACCGATGAGCAGGTGCTCGGTCGACACGTAGGTCTGGTTGTTCTCACGCGCCACGCGGAATGAACGCTCCATCACGCTAATGACGAGCGGCGTAAAGGCGAGCTTGGCCGCCTCGGTCTCCTCACTGGGCTCGGGAACCGTGGTCTGGACCTCTTTGAGGGTGTCCATGATGTCGTCGTAGGAGATATCGAGCGAGCGCAGCGCCTCGGCGGCAATGCCCTCGTCCTCCTTGGCAAGCGCGAGCAGCAGATGCTCGGTGCCCACCTTATTTGAGTGCAGATCGAGCGCCTCCTGTTTGGCCATCGACATGACCTTGCGCGCTCGATCGGTAAATCTATCTAACATGCTCGTTTCCTTACATGAGTTCATCGAAATCAAAACGCCCGCCCGTCGGCGGCGCTTTTGTCTCTTTACCCACAGGTTGTCTATGTTAACAGCTGGAGGAATATCTATAAACCCGGCTCACATGAATGCAGGTTATGACCGCATCGCGGGACTCACCGCGCGATGCGCGACAGGCGCCCCGCAAGAGAAACCCTAGGCGTCTTTCACCACGTCGGGACTCGTCGCACGCGATGCGCGATAGGCATCGGCCTCCTTGGAGACGCGTTCGAGCAGCTCGGATGTATCGACGCCCTCGACTTGCGCGACCGTTTCCACCGTCTGCATGGCGACCGCCCTCAGGTACGCGCACGCGCTGTCCCCCGGCTGCTCGAGGTCTATCTCCTCGCCGCCCTCCCGGGCAAAGCCGACCGCCATCACAAAGCCCATGATGCCCGAGACCAGAAAGCCCACCGCAAAGCTCGAATCTGCCTTGAGCTCTTCTCCGTCGGGGTGGACGATCTCTCACGCGGTCGATGATGATCGTATGGATGCCCTGCACGACCTGCTCGGCGGCACCCGCCCTCATGGTGATGACGATGCGCCGCAGCAGGCAGCGGACGTCGCGCCGGTCGAACGCCGAAAGGTCGCCCTCGCTCGAAAAATGCCAGAGGGCATCGGTGATGAGCTCGTTATCCTGCAGCAGCTGGGCTATGGCGATGGCGACGAGTTCATCGAAATCGTGAAAATAGTAGTAAAACGTTCCGCGATTGCACTGGGCGGCGCGGGTCACCTCGCCAACCGACAGCTCGAAGATGCTGTTGTTCTCGATGAGCTCCCAAAACGCCTCGATGATACGGGTGCGTGCATCGGGCGCATCGGCGTCCTTACGCGGTCTCGCCATGCGCCTCACCGCACCCCTGCGCCTTGGCGTTCATGATGAGCATCTGAAGACGGTTCTCCACGTTGGCGAAGCTCACGTCGGGATCGTAGTCGAGCGGCAGGAACTGCGCCGTGGGATACTGCTCCTTGAGCGCATGGATGAGCCCGCGCCCCACGACATGGTTGGGCAGACACCCGAACGGCTGCAGGATCACGAAGTTGCGGCAGCCGCGCTTGGCGTGCTCGAGAATCTCCGCCGGAATCAGCACGCCCTCGCCCGCATCGAACGTATGGTGCAGGATCTTATCGCTCGCGCGCACGAGCTCGGGCATGCG
>CABVAS010000062.1 GCA_902496375.1 uncultured Collinsella sp. | reverse complement strand
GAGCCGCGCACGCTCGACGAGGCCATTCACGCCGCCGGTCATGTGCCGTTGCCGCCCTACATTACCGATTACGAGGGCGATCCCGAGAAATATCAGACCGTGTACGCCATGAAGGAGGAGCACTCGGCTGCCGCTCCTACAGCGGGTCTGCATTTTACTCCTGAGCTCATGGCCGCTATCGAGGCCAAGGGTGCCAAGTTTGCCGCCGTCGAGCTCGAGGTGGGCATCGATACCTTCCGTTTGGTGGAGGAGGACGACCCTACGCAGCACGTCATGCACACCGAGCGCTACCACGTGTCGCAGGAGGTTGTCGACGCCGTGCATAAGGCCAAGGCCGAGGGTCATCGTGTGATCGCCGTCGGCACCACCGCAGTGCGTTCGCTCGAGAGCGCCTTTGACGCGGACGCGCCGGTGTCCGATCTGGCCGTGACGGCGCGCTATTTTGAAGGCCGCGAGGACGGGGCCGACACGCTCGGCCGAGGCGACATCGTGGTGCGCGAAAACGCGACAACGCAGCTCTACCTCATGCCCGGCTCGACCTATCACGTGGTCGATGCCCTGATCACCAACTTCCATGTGCCGCGCTCCACGCTCATGATGCTCGTGAGCGCACTTGCTACCCGCGACCAGATCATGGATGCCTACGCCGCTGCTATCGAAGAACGTTACCGCTTCTTCAGCTTTGGCGACGCGATGCTCATTTTGTAAGTTACGCGGTTCTACGAACCGCGTAACTGCTCGACGCTGCGCGGGCCGCATTTGGACAATCTGACGTTCAACTTCAAGGGCGCGACCAGAAGGTCAGCGCCCTTTCGTTTCACGTCACCTTGTCTCAAATGCGACCCGCTCGCTGTCGTTGCCAAAACATCGGCGTTGCCGTGGTTGTCGCTGTAGTCATTGGGTAGTCATTGGACGTTCTTAAATGACTAGTCAAAGGGGACACTCTTACGGCACTTGGCACTTGGGGACGTTCCTTTTGTGCCGGCACCTGGGGACAGTCCTTATGTCAAGAGATTGGTGCAGGAGGGATAGGTTGCCTTTCGCCGATCTAAATAAGTTGCGGTGAGATAGTTCTTGAATTGGCCTTTTTGGGGCTAAACAGGAACTATCTCACCGCAACTGCGTTGAGCTTTTTGGCAGCTGGTTTACTTGCTCGCGAAGAGCCAGATCAGGATGATCACCAGGATTGCGGCGACGATGCAGACGATGGCGCCGGTGAATTTGATGCGTGAGTCGCGGGTGCGCTCGCGCACCGCGTCCTCGGTGGCCTCGAGCTGGGCGACTTCTCGCTCGGTCTCGGCGTGTTCGGCTTTGTCTCGGGCCAAGGATCCTGCAAGCGACTCAGTGATCTCTGGATGGTCATGTACCTCGGTCGCCTGCTCGATGATCGACTGTGCATGTGCGGCATCTGCTTGGGCGTTGGCGATGCTTTGCTCTTGGTCGCGGCGTGCCTTGTCCTCGGCGGCGATCTTCTCGCGCAGTTCGCGCTGGCGCGTCGTGGCGGCAGTTTTCGCCGTCTGCAGCTCGTCGCGCGCGGCATCAGCCTCAGTCGTCACGGCTTGGTGCGCGCGTTTGGCTTCGGCAATGGGGGCTTGAGCCTGCTCGACGGCCTGCTCGGCTGCGGCAAGCGAGTGCTCAAGGTCGGCGGTGATGCGCGGGACATCTTCTTCGGCTTTACGCAGGGCATCTGCCGTGTCGGAGATCTGCATCGAGAGCTCGCTGGTGCGCACCGTATAGCTGGCGGGATTTGCCGAGGGATTGCGTTGCAGCTCGGCATACTCATGACGCAGCGTCTCGAGCTGGGCGCGCGTGGCGTCGACGGTTTGTTGTGCGGCGGCAATGCCGGCGTCTCGCTCGGCCTGCACCTTGTCGCGGATGCGCTTGGAATCCTCAAGACGTCGAACGAGGCGGTTGCCGGTCTCGCGCGAGCTCGCCTCGCGGGCCTCCACGGCGTCGAGCGCGGCCTTCAGGCGGAGCTCAGTCGCGTCATCCTCTGTCTTCATTTGTTCGAGCTGACTCTTGAGCTCTGTCGCTTTGGCGGCGTGGGCATCACGGTCAATCTCGGCTGCCGCAGCGGTCTTTTGCGCTGTGGCGATCGCCTGACGCTGGTCGGCGACGATCTGGTCGTAGCGGCCTGCGATATCCTGGCGCGTCTCGAGCTCCTCGGCCTGATCGACAATGCGCTGCTCAAGTTCGGCCAGGTGGGCGCGGGCATCGGCAAGTGCCTTTTTCGCGGCGTTCATCTCGCGCATGGCCGAGGCGCCCTGGGCAATAAAGGTGCCCACGGCGTTCGCGGTGTTCGAGACAGCGGTCCCCAGATCGCGGTTCGCGGCGGGGGAGTGCGGGGCGGTCGGGCGAGCGGTGTCGACAGCGTCCGCATCGGCAGCCTGCGGCGCGGCGATATTGCCGGTACCGCCCTCGACCACAGAAAAGCCCGCTGCGTGCGGATCGACCGCATCGGCGCCAATCGTGGGGTGCTCGAGCTGCAGAAACGAGGGCATGGTGCTGCCCTGGTCGGCAACGGGGGTCTCGCCGGGTACAAAGGTCGAGGCGGCCTCAGCGGCCTCTTCTTCCTCGGCGTCAACGTCGACATCGGCGACAGCATCCTTCATCGCTTTGACAGCATCCATCATGGAGTCCATGACGGCATCGAGCTCTTCTTCCGAAGACACCTCGATGGGGCCCGCTGCTTGCGGGGCGTCGTCCTGAGCGGCCGCATCGTCGTTTTGCTCATCGGCGTTTTCTGTTTCGGGGGTTTCCGCCGTAGCGCTTTCGTCTAAGATGGAGTCGTCGATGTCGATATCATCGCAGGTCACAGTGTCAGTATCTGTGATGACGTCTGCGGAATCATCAATATGCTGTTGAGTCTGGGGGTCCAGCTCGTCTGTCATAGGCATGTGCTCCTCATCGTTGTTTGTCACCCTATGATAAAGTCTCGCGCCGACATCCCGCGCGCCGCAGCAAAGTTTCAAAACGTGTTCGATGGCTCGCTTGGATAGCAAAAATTCGGCCTCTATATTCAGTTTGCGCTTGACATTCCCTTCGCCGAAAGACGTTGTGCCGTTCGCCCGCTGTGTCCTTTATTTTTCACTTGTACACGCTAAAGTTGCATTTCAGCTTTTGGCGCGTGAAGTTGGATACGCGCAGTCGGCGGGCGTGCCCGTCGCGATTCGAAAGGACTTTGTATGGGACTTTTCACTGGTAAGACCGTGATCGTCACCGGCGGCGGCAAGGCTACGCTCAAGGACGGTTCCGCCGGCTCCATCGGCTACGGCATCGATATCGCTTTTGCCAAGGAGGGCGCAAACCTCGTCATCACCGGCCGCAACGTCGCCAAGCTCGAGGCCGCCAAGGAGTCTCTCGAGGCTGAGTACGGCGTCAAGGTTCTGCCTGTTCAGGCCGATGTTTCCGCCGGCCAGGACAACGAGGCCGTCGTCCAGAACGTTATCGACAAGGCGATTGAGGAGTTCGGCCGCATCGACGCCGTCGTCAACAACGCTCAGGCCAGCGCTTCGGGCGTGACCATTGCCGATCACACCATGGACCAGTTTAACCTGGCCATTTACTCTGGCCTGTATGCCACCTACCTGTACATGCAGAAGGCCTACCCACACCTGAAGGAGACCAAGGGCTCCGTGGTCAACTTTGCTTCGGGCGCCGGCCTGTTTGGCAACTACGGCCAGTGCAGCTATGCCGCCGCCAAGGAGGGCATCCGCGGTCTGACCCGCGTCGCCGCCAACGAATGGGGCAAGGACGGCATCAACGTCAACATCGTGTGCCCGCTTGCCTGGACAGCTGCGCTCGAGAACTTCCAGGATGCCTATCCCGAGGCGTTCAAGGCCAACGTCCACATGCCGCCGGCGGGCCATTACGGCGATGTCGAGAAGGAAATCGGCCGCGTGGTCGTTCAGCTCTGCGGCCCCGACTTTAAGTACATGAACGGCGAGACTGTCACCCTCGAGGGTGGCATGGGCCAGCGGCCGTAGGGGTTACGCGGTTTTTCCAAACCGCGTAACGGCTCGACGCTGCGCGGTCACCAGGGCGACAACTTGTCATTCAAAGAGGGTGGCATGACCAGAAGGTCTATGCCGCCCTCTTTTCATGCCAATTTGTTCGCTCTGGCGACCGCTCGCTGACGTCGCCAGAGCATCGGCGTTGCCTTGGCTGTTGGAGATGATCTCGTAGTCGTTGGGGGCGTTCTTAAATGACTAGTCATAAGGGACACTCTTGCCGGCACTTGGGGACAGTCCCTAAGTATCGGCAGATTGGGACATTCCTTTGCAAGATGGCGCTGAAGACTGTCCCCAACGACCGGCTCGGGAACCTGATCCTAATGCACTAGTTTCTGTCGAGTCGGTGCTTCTTGCGGGTTGCCCGTATAATGGTTTGCGTATGAACCGCAACCAAGGAGTTCCAGTTTATGGACCAGAGCCTTTTTAAATTCGACCTGATCGCAGAGGACCCGACGACGCATGCGCGTGCCGGCGTGCTGCACACCCCGCACGGCGACATCGAGACGCCGATCTTTATGCCCGTGGGCACCAAGGCAAACGTCAAGGGTATTCCCACCGAGACCGTCAAGCAGCTCGGCGCCCAGATCGTGCTTGCCAATACCTATCACCTGTCCATGCGCCCCGGCGAGGACACCATCGCCGAGCTGGGCGGCCTGCACAAGTTTATGAACTGGCACGGCCCTATCCTCACCGACTCGGGCGGTTTCCAGGTGTTCAGCCACAACGACGCGGTCAAGCTCACCGACGAGGGCGTGCGCTTTATCGTCAACGACTACGACGGTCGCCACGTGTTCTGGACGCCCGAGGACAACATGGAAATCGCCATGAAGCTCGGTTCCGACATCTGCATGCAGCTCGACCAGTGCCCGGGCTATCCCGCCACGCGCGCCTACGTTGAGCGCGCCGTGGAGCTGTCGAGCATGTGGGCCGAGCGCTGCTATAAGGCGCATACCCGCGACGACCAGGCACTCTTTGGCATCGTCCAGGGTGGCATGCACCTGGACCTGCGCCTGCGCTCGCTGCGCCATCTGGAGGAGTGCGGCGACTTCCCGGGCTACGGCATCGGCGGCTACTCGGTGGGCGAGGACCACGAGACCATGTTCGAGACGCTGGCGCCGCTGGCTTCCGAGTACATGCCCAAGCACAAGCCGCGCTACCTGATGGGTGTCGGCAACCCCACCACCCTCGTGCGCGGCGTGGGCGTGGGCATCGACATGTTCGACTGCGTGCTGCCGACGCGCACCGGCCGCATGGGCACGGCGTTCTCCAGCGAGGGTCGCCTCAACTTCCGCAACGCGCGCTTTGCGCACGACGATGGCCCCATCGACCCCACCTGCACCTGCCCGGTGTGCACAGGCGGCTACAGCCGCGCGCTCATTCGCCACATGGTCACGCAGAAGGAGATGCTCGGCGGCATCCTGCTTTCGATGCACAACATCTACTACCTGCTCAACCTTATGCAGCGTGCCCGCCAGGCCATTATCGAGGGCCGCTACGGCGCGTTTGTGAGCGACTGGATGAACAGCCCTGCGGCGGTGGACTACTAAGAGCGGCGCGGGCGCTTGCAGAGCGCGGGCAACGGCAAGGGGCGAGCGGCGGCCGGTCGTCACATTTGCTGACACCGGCCGCACGACCGCTGACCGATAGCTTGCAAGCACTTGATGCATCGTGGGTACCATACCGAATAGTTGATGTTCGGGCGGGTGTTTGACGCATGGCGTCGACCCCGCCCGTTTTCTTTTTCTCGATAGGAGCACCCATGATTAAGAATGAGAACGTCGAGGGCGAGCCCGCCTACGACGAGACGTACCGCCGCGGCCCCGTGGTCATGCGCGGCCCCATGATTCCTAAGGACAACACCTACGCCAACCTGCTGGCGCCCGAAGATTCAACCGACTGGTTGCATGCCGATCCGTGGCGCGTCCTTCGTATTCAGGCAGAATTCGTCGATGGCTTTGGCGCGCTTGCCGAGCTCGGGCCCGCGGTGACCATCTTCGGCAGTGCCCGCACGCCCAAGACCGATTCGCTCTACAAGGCGGCGCGCACGGTCGGCCGCAAGATCGCGCAGCGCGGCGTGGCGGTTATCACCGGCGGCGGCCCCGGCATTATGGAGGCGGCCAACAGGGGGGCGGCGAGTGCCAACGGCAAGTCGGTCGGCTTGGGTATCGAGCTTCCGCACGAGCAGGGGCTCAACAAATACGTGAACCTGGGTATGGACTTCCGCTACTTCTTTGTGCGTAAGACCATGTTCGTTAAGTACAGCTCGGGTGCCATCGTGTTCCCCGGCGGTTTCGGCACGCTCGACGAGATGTTCGAGGTGCTCACGCTGGTGCAGACGCACAAGGTCAAGCGCATGCCGCTCGTACTGGTGGGCAGCGAGTACTGGCAAGGCCTGTTCGACTGGCTCAACGGCCCGGTGATGGATGCCGGCATGATTAGCCCGCTCGATCCAGACCTCGTCCACATCACCGACGACCTCAACGAGGCCGTCGACATCGCCCTGAGCGGGCTGATGTAGAGTAGGTAAAATGGGATGGGCTAAAAAGACTGGTCTGAAACGTTTGATACCAGTCTTTTTAGCCCATCCCAAATGAACTGCTTCTAAGTTGCGGTGGAATAGGGATTGATTGGCGGCTAATAAGCCAAAAACAGTCCCTATTCCACCGCAAATGGTAAAGGTGCCCCTAGTGGATGGGCTGGTAGCGGGGACAGTAGCTGATGGCGATGGCGTCGACGCCTACGTGGGTGGCGATGGTGCAGCCGATGGGGCCGGTGCCGGCGTCTACGTAATCCTGGCCCGCGAGTGCTTGGTTGACGAGTTCCTGCTCCTCGGCGGCGCCGGTCGTGAGCACGCGCACGCTGGAGCCCGGGTGCTCGGCCAAAAATGCGAGGCAATCGGCTATGGTGTTGGCGACGATGCGCTTGGCGCCGCGGCCCTTTTTGATGGCCTTGATCTCGCCCGATTTCCACTCCGGCGAAACGGCCAGGCGAATGTTGAGCATCTGGGTGAGCTGGCCGGCGAGTTTAGGTGCGCGGCCGTTCTTAACGAGGTTCTCGAGCGTGCGGGGAATCAGCAGCAGGTGGGCGTCGGGCAGCGTCGCGCGGATCTGCGCCTCGGTCTCGTCCAGGCTGCGGCCGTCCTCGCGCATGGCGAGCGCGTACTCCACCAGCAGGCCCTCGGCACCCGAGCCGGTGCGCGAATCGATGCAGCGCACGTCGAGCTCGTGGGTCTCGGCGACCAGGCATGCATTGGAATAGCAGGCGGACCACTCGCTGCACAGCGAGATAAAGATCGCGCTGTCGTGGCCATCGGCGCGCACGCGGTCAAACAGCGCCTTGAACTCGCCGGCACTCGGCTGCGAGGTATGCGGCAGCTGCTCGGAGCCGGCCATGCGGGCGACGTACTCCTGGGCGGTGATCTGTACCTGGTCGAGCAGGTCCTCGCCTTCGATAATCACATGCAGCGGAATGACGTAAATGCCGAGCTCTTGGGCGCGGGCGGGGGAGATGTCCGACGTGGAGTCGGTTATGATGGCAAAAGACATAATTGCACCTTTCGTTGGGGCGCGGCAGCGCCGCCTTCTGAGAGCAAAGTGCGACAAGTATAGTGGAGTCGTTCCACATTTATAGGTTCAATTGTTGAATAGTCAACAGTTTGAAGTGTCGGTGTGGAAATCGTCAACTGGGGAAGAGGGATGCCGATGGAGGCGCTGGAGATATGCAAGCGGCCGGTCGTGCTGTTTGATTTTGACGGCACGGTGGCAGATACGGGCCGGGCAGTGATGACCTCGACGCGCAAGACGCTGGCTGCGCGCGGGTTTTCGGAGGCGCAGATGGGTGATCTGCGCCGTATGATCGGGCCGCCCCTGTGGAAGAGCTTTCACGACTTTTACGGCTTTTCCCGCGAGGAGTCGCTTGTGGTGGCCGACGAGTACCGCGCCTTTTTTGATGAGCTGGGGCCGGAGGAGTACCCCGTGTTCGATGGGGTCCCCGAGCTGCTGGATGGGTTGGCCGCCCAGGGCAAGCGTATGGCCGTGGCGACGTCTCGCATGGAGGCGAAGTGCATCGATATGGTTCATGAGCTGGGGCTTTGCCAGTTCGAAGCTGTGGTTGGCATGAATCCGCCGCAGGGACGCGAGACCAAGGCCGATTCGGTTCGCGATGCCCTGGCGGCGCTCGGCGCGACGGCCGACGATGCCGTGATGATCGGCGA
>CABVAS010000061.1 GCA_902496375.1 uncultured Collinsella sp. | reverse complement strand
CTCTCGTTCATAACGGCGTCGGGCCACACGTACTCGTCGGCAAAGTGCGGCAGAACGTACTGGTCGATCTTGCTCGCCGGCGCCTGAACGCGCGTGGGGTGGTAGTAGTTGCAACCGAGCCAGTCGACAACACCCTGCTTAAGAATCTCTTGGTCGCCGGCACGGAACGGAAGCTTAACGCCGCCCTCGGCCAGGCTGTCGAGCACGTCGGCAGGAAGCTCGCCCTTGGTAATAAGGTCGAGCCACCAGCGATTGTTGATGCCGCTGGTCATACGCACAGCCTCGAGGTCTGCCTCGCTGGGGTTCTCCTTGGTGTAGACCGGGGTAAAGCAGTTGATCATGCCGATCTTGGCATCAGCGCGAACGGCGCCCTCGTCATAGGCGCGACGGTAGTTGGCCACGGCCAGCGCGTGCGCCAGCGAGATGTGATACTGCACGGTGCGAGCGCGGCTAAAGTCGTGGAGCTGCGGGAACCACACGCCCTCCTGATAGCGCTGCTCGGGCTCGACGATGGGCTCGTTAAAGGTGAACCAGTACTTGATCTCCTGGCCAAACTCGTGGAAGGCGACGTCGGCGTAATGTGCGTAAGCCTCGACAACCTCACGGCTCTCCCAGCCGCCACGGTTAAAAAGGTAGGTGGGCATGTCAAAGTGGTACAAGTTGACAAACGGCTCCAGGCCGGCTTCGCGAGAGGCGCGGAACAGCTCGTGATACCACGCGGCGCCTTCCTCGTTGAGGTTGCCGTCGGCATCGAGCAGACGGCTCCACTGGATGGAAGTGCGATAGGTATCCAGGCCCAAGTCCTTCAAAATGCGAAGGTCTTCCTGGTACTTGGCCATAAAGTCATTGCCGGCGTAAGAGCCAACGCGGTTGTAGAACGAGCCCAGATCCTGGATGGACCAGGTGTCCCACAGGTTCTCGAGCTTGCCGCCCTGGTTCCACTGACCCTCAGTCTGCGGGCCGGACATAGCAGCGCCAAAGAAGAAGTCGTTGGGCAGCTGATACTGTGCCATCAAAGTCCTCGCTTTCGTGTTCTAGAGCTTCCGGTTGGAGACGTGTTTGCTTTGGCAGGTTATCCGGCGCGGGCGCGCACCGGTCATACCGATATCCAACCCGCCAAAACAAAACCGTCCCCAAACGGTCGATCCTGTTCTGCGGAAAGATTCCGTTCGTTGCTTAAACTATAGCGCTCTAATTCTAAAAGTAAAGCGTCTTTTTCTTTTTTCTTTCTCGAGCTTCTTAGATAAAGGTTATATGGGTGCCTTGTTAAGGGTTATACTTACTTGCGTATTGATATATGTCGGAAAGGAGGTTCAATGATTCCCAAATACGAGGCGATAGCTGCAGATATTCGTCGAAGCATCGAGGATGGCACTCTTAAACCGGGCGACAAGCTTCCCACCGTCGTTGAGTTCTGCGAGCTCTATAGCGTTTCCAAAATCACCGTCAAACGAGCTATCGAGCAAATCACCGAGGAAGGTCTTATTACCAGCCGACGCGGATCGGGTACCTACGTTAAGGACACGGCGGGACTTCCCGGTCAGGCGTTTTTCCAGGGCAAAAACGACCGTGCCCAGGGCTTTTCGTATGAGCACCGCGGGGAGAAGGTGACCTCGGTGGTCTACGATTTCTCGATTGTTAATCCACCAGCGGACATCGCAGCCCAGCTGGGAATTGCCGAGGATGACTTTGCCTATCACATCGTGCGCGTGCGTCAGGCCGATGAGAAGCCCATCGTTATCGAGTACACCTACATGCCCCTCGAGCTGATTCCAGGCCTTAAAAAGAAGGACCTGTACGGATCGGTCTACCACTTCATCCGCGAGCAATGTGGGCTGAAGATTTCGAGCTTCCACCGTACCATTCGCGCCGTGGCAGCAACCGAGGAAGAAGCCGAGCGCTTGGACACCAAGCCTGGCTCTCCCCTGCTCGAGCTCACCCAGATTGGCTTTTTGGACAGCGGCGCCGCCTTTGAGTATTCGGTCTCGCGCAACGTTGGCGACCGCTTTGAGTTGCACAACGTAACGTTGGCATAGGTTTTTGTAGTCATCCGGGCGCTCGCTTTGAGCTGTTTTGTGCAGCGCCCGCGCAACACAATGGGGGTATGAACATGTCCGATTTGATTAAGCTGACGCCGATCTTCCACGAGAAGATCTGGGGCGGTCGCCAGCTCGAAACCGTATTTGGCTACGACATTCCCGATGGACCCATCGGTGAGTGCTGGGCCATCTCGGCCCACCCCAACGGCGACTGCCAGATTGCGGAGGGCCCGTATGCAGGCCACACGCTGTCGTGGCTGTGGGCCGAGCACCGCGAGCTCTTTGGCAACTGCCGGGGCAAGGAGTTCCCACTGCTCATTAAGATTCTGGACGCCAAGGACGACCTTTCGATCCAGATTCATCCCAACGACGAGTACGCCGCCAAGCACGAGAACGGCAGCCTGGGCAAAACCGAGTGCTGGTATGTGCTGGACTGCGAGCCCGGTGCCACGATCATTGTCGGCCAGCGCGCGCACGACCGCGCCGAGGCCGCGCAGATGATCGAGGACGGCCGCTGGGACGACATGCTCAACGTACTGCCGATTCACAAGGGCGACTTTTTCCAGATTGATTCCGGTACCGTGCACGCCATCAAGACCGGCACGCTCATTTTGGAGACGCAGCAGTCGAGCGACGTGACGTATCGTCTGTACGACTACGACCGTCCCGGCACTGACGGCAACCTGCGCCCGCTGCACATTGAGCAGAGCCTCGACTGCATCGACTTTGATGCTCAGGCTCCGACCGACGGCACGGTGACCGCACCCGAGGTCGATGGCGTGACCGAGCTCGAGTCTAACTCCTGCTACACCGTCGATCGCGTGCGTGTCGACGGCAGCAAGACCCTCGACCAGCGCTGGCCCTTCATGTGTCTGTCGGTCATCGACGGCGAAGGCACCGTCTGCGGCGACCCCGTCCACAAGGGAAGCCACCTGCTGGCCCCGAGCACCGTCAGCTCCATCGACCTCGAAGGCAAGATGGAACTGATCATCAGCCACCTCTAGGTCGCACCAACAACCCAAACGCAACAAGGGGCTCCCCCGTTCTTCAACGGGGGAGCCCCTTGCCATGTCTAAGTATTCAGCCCACCCGGCTCTCCAGATCAAAAAGCGAACGAGCAAAGCGACGTTCGTCCAGCAACGTTACCCAAGGACCTGGGCGGGCGTATAGGGCAACATCGATCGCGAGTTCCGCACGCAAAGGAGGCCACTTAATGTGGCCTCCGTCTTGCGCAGGACTGCCCGAGCAGGCGATGTTGCCCCATACGCCCGCCCAGGTCCGCCGGGATTACGACAGCTTGACGATCGGTGCAAAGCCCTTCATAAGCTTTTTGGTCTGGCCGGTCTTTTCGAATTGGACCTCGATCATGTCTCCAGCGACCGAGATCACGGTGCCCGTGCCAAAGGTCTTATGGCTCACGGTATCGCCCGCGGCAAAGTCCTGCGATGCACTGGTGCGATCGACCTTACGCTCCACCGTCGGGGACACCTTGGACGACGGCTTTTTGGCTCGCGGCGCGCCCGAGCCAAAGGTCGAGGCAACACGGCCGGCGTCGGGCGAGACCCCGCGATGGCGCTCGGTCCCGTAGCTGCTGCCGCCGAAGAAATCGTCGAAGCTCGATCCGCCGCGCGAACCGGAACCGCCGGTCGAGCGCGTATGCGAACCGAATACCTTGCCGCCATACATGTCCGAGCCCATGCCCGAGCCAAAGGTGCCGTGACGGTCGCCGCGCTTCTCCCAGCCCGTGCCCTCAAAACCGGCAGAGCCGATGCCGCTAAACTCGATGTCCTCAAACGGAATCTCGTTGAGGAAGCGCGAGCGCGGATTGGCAGAGGTCGAGCCGTACGTGCGACGCGTGGCCGCATAGGTCAGGAACAGGCGCTTACGGGCACGCGTGATGGCGACGTAGGCCAGGCGACGCTCCTCCTCGAGCTTGCCCGGGTCATCGCTGCCGCCAAAGTCGTGCACGTGCGGGAAGATACCCTCCTCCATGCCGGCCACGAACACCGCCGGGAACTCCAGGCCCTTGGCGGAGTGGATGGTCATCATGGTAATGGCATGCGTCTCGCCGGCCAGGGAATCCAAGTCGGAGCGCAGGGCCAGCCACTCCATGAGTGCCGGCAGCGCCTTACAGGTGAGCGGACCGTAGGTGCGCTCAATCTCGTCGGCATGCACGGCACCCGCCGGCAGCTCCGTCGGCGCGGCATACGCGTTGCCCGCGATGGCGGCGGCCAGGGCATCCTGCGGTGAGAGCGCCGGGGCGGCTAGGCTATCGAGCGGATTGGAGCCCGCGGCGTCACGAGCGCCGACAAGTGCCTCAAACGAGGATGCCGGGGCAGATGGCCCCGGTTCGGGCGCAGGCGCGCTCACCACGACGGGCTCGGGCTCGGCGCCGGCAGGCACGTCGGCAACACCGGCTGCGCGCAGCTCTTCCAAGCTCTCGAGCGTACCCTCGATATCCTCGTGCGTCTCCTCAAATTCGGCAGCGACGCCCAGGAATTCCTGGATGTTCTCGGCGCGGCTCTCGGACTCCATGGTGCCCTCGGCGCGAAACGCCTGCAGTAGGCCCGTCTTATCGACAATCATCTCGACAACGTCCTTGAGCTCGCCGTCCATGCGGCGGCCCTCGCGCACCAGCGAGACAAAGCTCGACAGGCCGTTGCGCACCTTGGCGCTAAACATGCCGGTTTCGGCGCACGCGATCTCGCAAGCCTGGAAGAACGAGCAACGGTTGTCGCGCGCCAGCTGCTCGATCTTTTGGATCGAGGTGGAGCCGATGCCACGGCGCGGTGTGTTGATGACGCGCTTGACGCTCATCTCGTCGGCCGGGTTCACGATCATCTTAAGGTAGGCCATGACGTCGCGGATCTCGGCACGGTCGAAGAATCGCGTGCCGCCCACGATCTTGTAGGGCACGCCCGCGCGCAGGAACATATCTTCGAGGATACGCGACTGGGCGTTGGTGCGGTAGAAGACGGCGATGTCGTCGTAGCTCGTGCCTTTGGCATGCAGCTTCTCGATCTCGCCGGCAATCCAGCGGCCCTCGTCGCGCTCGTCGCTCGCCTGGAAGGCCTGGATCTTCTCGCCATCGCCCTCGGCCGTAAACAGGCGCTTGTCCTTGCGCTGCGAGTTGTGGCGTACCACGGCGTTGGCGGCGTTCAGGATATGACCCGTAGAGCGGTAGTTCTGCTCCAGCTTGACGGTCTTGCAGTCTTTAAAGTCCTTCTCAAAGTCCAGGATGTTGGTGATGTCGGCGCCGCGCCAGCTATAAATGGACTGGTCATCGTCGCCCACGACCATGAGATTTTGGTACTTGGCGGCCAATAGATTGGCGATCTCGTACTGGACGTGGTTGGTGTCCTGATACTCGTCGACGCTAATGTAGCGGAAACGCTCTTGGTACTTATCGAGCACCTCAGGGCGGGTGCGCAGCAGCTCGAGCGTGCGCACGAGCAGGTCGTCGAAGTCCATCGCGTTGGCGGCGCGCAGGCGGCGTTCCAGCTCCAGGTAGACCTGCGCGGCCTTTTTGTCGTTGGGGCTATCGGCGGATTTGAGCATGTCCTCGGGGCCGATCATGGCGTTTTTGGCCGAGCTGATCTTGCTGCGGATCATGTTGATGGGGAACTGCTTTTGCTCGATACCGAGCGCCTGCATAATGTCACGCACCATGCGCTTTGAGTCATCGTCATCGTAGATGGTGAACTGACCGGTGTAGCCCAGCAGGTCGGCGTCCTCGCGCAGCATGCGAACGCACATGGCATGGAAGGTGCACACCCACATGCCGCGGGTACCGCTGGGGATGAGTGCCGCCAGACGCTCACGCATCTCGGCCGCGGCCTTGTTGGTAAACGTGATGGCAAGAATCTGCCAGGGCTTAACGCCCAGGTCGCCGAGCATATGGGCGATGCGGAAGGTCAAGACGCGGGTCTTGCCCGAGCCGGCGCCGGCGAGCACCAGCAGCGGGCCCTCGGTGGTCAGGACCGCCTCGCGCTGAGCGGGATTAAGGCTGTCGATGTCGACGAGCGGCTTGGCAGGCTTGGGTGCCGGCGCGGGAGCGTCGTAGATGTCAAGCGGAACGAGCTCGGGCTCCGGCGCGGCGGGGGCGGTGTACGCATCGAGCGGCACGGGTTCCGGCGCGGGCGGCACGGGTACCGCGGTGTTCTTTTCCCAGGGCAAGGGCTGGGTCATGGGCGACTCCTCATCTGACGGACGGCGCGCCTGCGGGCAGCGCCATAGTTTGAGCCGTACCAGTATACCGAGCCGCGCGGACACCGACGCAAATCACACCACGACTCCGTGCGCCACCGTCAGGCCCGCCCCAGCGGATTTGGTGCAATGGAGCCACCGATGTCATGGCAACGGTAGCGAGCGGCGGCCGGGGCGAACAAATTGGCATGAAAAAGGGGGCGGCATAGACCTTTTGGTCATGCCACCCCCTTTGAATGACAAGTTGTCGCCCCGGCCGCCGCGCAGCGTCGACTAAGTTAGAGGCCGAGCATCGGCTCCAGAACGAAGAAATATGCAAGCACTACGATGCCCAGGATGATGCGGTAAACACCGAAGCACTTAAAGTCGTGACGGCGCACGAAGCCCATAAGCCACTTGATGGCGATGAGCGAAACCACAAAGGCCACAACGCAGCCCACGCCCAAGATAGCGACCTCGTTGGCGCCGAACGTACCGCCCTTGATGAAATACTTGACCAGCTTGAGCGCACTCGCGCCAAACATGACGGGGATGGCCAGGAAGAACGTAAACTTGGACGCCACCGAACGCGTGCAGCCCAAAAGCAGGCCGCCGATGATAGTAGAACCGGAGCGAGACGTTCCAGGCACCAGCGAAAGCACCTGGAAGCAGCCGATACCCAGCGCAGTCTTCCAGCTCAGGTCCTCGAGCGTGGCGATGGAGCCAAAGTCCAGATTCTCGTCATCGTCCTCATCCTCAGCGGTAGCCGCGGCAGGCGCCGCAAAGTGCGCACCGGCGGGACGTCCGCCCGACACCACAGCACGCGAACCAAACGAACCGGCAACGGCCATTTCCTCGCGCTTGTTCGCGCGCCAGTTCTCGATCACGATAAACAGCACGCCGTACACAATGAGCGCCAGCGCCACGACGGGAGCATTGTAGAAATGCTCCTCCATCCAGTCGTTGAGCGGCAGGCCGATCGCCGCGGCGGGAATGCAGCCGAGCACAATCTTGCCCCACAGCACCCAGGTGTCGCGACGGCCCTCCTTGCCCTTGCTGGGCGAGAACGGATTGAGCTCATGGAAGAACAGCACACAGACGGCCAGAATGGCGCCGAGCTGAATCACGACCAGGAACATATTCCAGAACGTCTCGCTCACGTTCATCTTGACGAACTCGTCCACCAAGATCATGTGACCGGTCGACGAAACAGGCAGCCATTCGGTGATGCCCTCGACCAGGCCCATGAAGGCAGATTTTAGAAGCTCGATAATATCCAAAGGGACCCCCTCGTTAGACACCCGCCGGTAGATGTTCTGCGGACGATGCGGGCGATGTCCCATTATCAACCGTTGGCGGTGCGACCGCGCCTACCCTTACCAAAAAACTCGCCCGTTCACAGAATTGCGAGCAGTCAAACCGAAATCCTTGGGTATAACTGCAACAAGATAAAGTGTCCGGCGGCCAACGCGCCCGCGCCCGCCCGACGCACGAGCCCCGCGCCCGTGCGATAGACCAAGGAGGAAACCATGAACGAGGGCTACACCAAGGTATTTGTTTCACTCGACGGTACTGAGCAGCAGGATTTTGTGCTCGCACGCGCCATCAAGGTCGCCGCGAACAACGGCGCCAAGCTAATCATCGGCCACGTCATCGATTCCACGGCGCTCGAGAGCGCCGGTTCCTATCCGGTCGATCTGGTCAACGGCCTAGAGGAGGCATTTAAGAACTCCATCGCCAAGCAGCTCGAAGAGGCCAAGGCCAATCCCGACATTCCCGAGGTCGAGGTCATGATTCGCGCCGGCCGCATTCGCGAGACGCTCAAGGACGAGATGCTCGACGTGGTCAAACCCGACCTGGTGCTCTGCGGCGCCCGTGGCCTGTCCTCGATCAAGTATGCGCTGCTGGGTTCGATTTCGACGTTCCTGCTGCGCAATACGGACTGCGACATCTTGGTCGTGAAGTAGGTTCCTTCCCGTCGGCGCAAGGCCTGCGGGGTTATCACGCCGACGTCCTC